>DATAIY010000291.1:0-2575 GCA_036262475.1 Solirubrobacterales bacterium | reverse complement strand
GTCTGGATCAGGCGGTCGCCGATCCGGAAGCGGTCGTTCAGCGCTTTCCGTCCGTGGGGATTGAGGCGGGCCTGGAGGCGCTCGTTGAGCGCGTCGATCCCGACCGCCCCCCGGTACATCGGCGCCAGCACCTGGACGTCGCGGATCGGGTCGACGCCAAAGCTCTTCGGCGCTCGCTCAGCGACGACCTCGACCACGGTCTCCAGCGCCCGCTCGGGGTTGGGCCGGTCGATGAAGAAGAAGTCGTGGTCCTGGTCCTCGGCCGGCTCCAGGTGCGGCGGCCGTCCCTGGTTGATCTCGTGGGCGGCGGTTGTGATCATCGATCGCGCCGCCTGGCGGAAGATCTGGCTCAGCCGCACCACCGGCGCCGCGCCCGAGGCGATCAGGTCCTCGAACGGCTTGCCGGCGCCGATCGGCGGCAGCTGGTCGGCGTCGCCGACGAAAACGATGTGGGTCGACTCCGCAAGACCGCCCAGGAGCACCTCGGCCAGGCGCAGGTTCAGCATCGAGGACTCGTCGACGATCACCAGGTCAGCCGCCAGCGGATGACCGGGCCGGCAGGCGGGTTCGCGTCCCGGCATCCACTCCAGCATCCGGTGGATCGTCTTCGCCTCGTGACCGGTCGCCTCCTCCATCCGCCGCGCCGCCCGGCCGGTCGGGGCGCAGAGGGCGATCGTGGCGTTGGCCGCTTCGGCCTCGGCGACGATCTCCTTGGTGCACTCGGTCTTGCCGACTCCGGGGCCGCCGGTGAGGACCGAGATCCGCGCGGAGAAGGCGCCGCGCACCGCCGCCCACTGCTCGTCGGTGAGCCGGGCGCCGGGGTTCTCGCCCGGGTGGTGGTCGAGATGTGGGGGGTCGGCGGTGCGCCGCAGCAGCGTCGCCGCGACGGCGATCTCGCTTTCGCGGGTCAGCTCGCGGTAGACGCGGCCCTCGTCGTCGAGCAGACCGCGTGCCTCGACCAGCACCTCGGGGTCCGGCACCAGCCCGATCAGCCGGGCCGTGCGCCTGGTCAGCTCGTCCAGGGGCAGGTAGCTGTTGCCCTGCTGCTCGGCCTCGAGCAGGGCGTAGAGCGCAGCCGCCTGGGCGCGCCGGTTGGACTCGGGTGGGACGTCGGCGGCGAGGGCGATCTTGTCAGCGCGAGCGAAGCCGACCCCTTCGACCTCGGTCAGCCGGTAGGGATCCTCGTGCAGAATCGTCATCGAGTGCTCGCCGTAACGGGCGTGGATCGGCGCCGCCAGGTGGGCCAGGCCGTGCGGCGCAAGCTGCACGTGGAGGTCGCGAACGGCGCGGCTGGCATGCCAGGATTCGGTCGCCGCCGCCGCCTGGTTGGCACTGACCCCGCGCAGGGAACCGAGCACCCCCTGCGGGTCGGCGGCGATCGCCTGCAGGACGCCCTCGCCGAGCTCGTCCACCAGCCGTTCGGCACGCGCCGGCCCGATGTGGCGCAGCGAGGTCAGGTAGGCGACCTGGCCCTCGCGGTCGGCGGGGTCCAGGGGCAGCGCTCCTTGGGCGCGCAGCTGGCGCCCGTAGCGCGAGTGGGTCTGCCACTCGCCGCTGACTTCGGCTCGGTCGCCGGCGCCCAGATGGGCGACCGGGCCGACCAGCGCGAAGCCCTCGCCGGTGCCGGCCTCCTGCACCTCGAGCACCGCGTAGCCGTCGTCCTCGGCGCGGAAGATGACCCCGAGCACCTCGACCGTTCCGGTGTAGGAGGCGGCGTCGGCGTCGAACAGAGTCGCGGTCGCGTTCACAGATCAAAGCTAGCTGCATGCGAGGCGGCAGCCGGCGGCGGGACCACCGCAGTTTCCGGGACAAGCCAGTCCGCGAGTTGGCGTTTGCGCTCTAGCCGTCGCCCGGCCCGCCGAGCAACTCGTCGATTTGCTCGCGAACCGCGTCGCAGACGGCTTCGACCCCCGGGTTGTAGCGCTCAGCCGAGAGCACTCCGAGCAGAACCTCAGCGTCGGGTCTCGACAGCGTTAGGGTGATCGTCGTCTCGGTTATGGATCCTCCTCGTTGTGTACCGGCAACCATCCCGCGCAAATCGCCGTCCGTCATCGGTAGATGACCGCGCGACCGAGTGCGGATTCCCCCTGAACCCCAATGCCTCCGGCTGAAGAGCGGCGGCTGGGCAATGGGCTCTGCGACGTCTGTCGGCACCAGCGGCTCGTTCCCAACACCCGCGGCTCCGTCTTCTCGCTCTGCGAGCGCTCGCGGAGCGATCGGCGCTACTCGCGCTACCCGCCTATCCCGGTGCTCAGCTGCCCGGGGTTTGAGCCGGCGCCGCCTCCGCAGGCCCCCGGGCCGCCCCGATAGCGGCGCCGATCAGGCCGAGGCCGACGACCAGGGCCGCGAGCCCGACCAGGAGGCCGACGAAGGGCACCAGAGCGGCGGCCCGGAGGATGCCGATCCCGACCAGCAGCGAGAGGACTCGCTCGCGGGGTGGTTTGAGGATCCTCCGTCCCAGCGCCCAGGCCGCGACCACGTAGGCGACGGCTCCCAGGGGCAAGAGGGCGAGGAAGATGGCGGCGGCAAGGGGCAGGGCGAGGATCGTCACCGCGGCGATGGCGGCGAGCTAGTC
>DATAIY010000290.1:0-3716 GCA_036262475.1 Solirubrobacterales bacterium | reverse complement strand
GAAGAAGGTCATGAAGCGCCTGATCAGCCCCGTGTCCCAGTGGGCCGGGCGCCTCAGCTGCTCCTCGTCGACGTTATCGGTGGGGATCGTCATCTCGCTGCCGTCGTAGAGCAGGTTGTTGAGGAGGATCTGGGTCGGCAGCATCGGCAGGAAGCTGAGGAACAGCGAGGCGCCGCCGGCGCTGAACATGTTTCCAAAGTTCGATGAGGTCCCCATCAGCACGTACTTGATCGTGTTGGCGAAGATCCGGCGGCCCTCGACGACGCCGCCGGCGAGGATTCCCAGGTCCTTGTCGAGCAGGACGATGTCGGCGGCGTCCTTGGCCACGTCGGTCGCGGTCTGGACCGAGATGCCGACGTCGGCATCGTGCAGGGCGACGGCGTCGTTGACGCCGTCGCCGAGGAAGCCGACCGTGGCGCCGAGGTGGTGCTGGGCCTTGATCACCCGTGACTTCTGCTCGGGGGTGACGCGGGCGAAGATCGTCGTGCGCGGCAGGGCGGCGGCAAGCTGCTCGTCATCGAATCGATCCAGCTCGGCGCCGACCAGGGTCCCAAGCACGGGCAGGCCGAGGTCGGCGCAAACCTTCTGGGCGACGCGGTCGTTGTCGCCGGTGATCACCTTGACCTCGACGCCGAGGCGTTTCAACCGCTCAAGCGCCTCGGATGCATCGGTCTTTGGACGATCGAGGAAGGTGAGGAAGCCGGCAAGCTCGAGGTCGCGCTCGTCCTCGGGGCCCAACCCCGTCTGGTCGTTTGCGGGGCGAGTGGCGACTGCGATGACGCGGCTGCCGGCGGCGAATTGGCGGTCCAAGACCTGCTGGGCCGCCGGGGGGACTGCCTGACAGCGGGCGAGGACGATCTCGGGCGCCCCCTTGACGATCACCTGGCGCCGGCCGTCGGGATCCGCGACCAGGACCGAGGAGAGTCGCCGCTCATAATCGAACGGGCGTCTGGCCAGAGTCCGATAGTCACTCGTTCCGACCCCACTGGCGTCTGGCGCCCCCCAGAGTGCCTGATCGAGCTGGTTGCCGCCCACCACCTGACCGCCGGCGAAGACCGCCTCGTTGCAGAGCAAGCCGGCCCGCAGGACCGCGTCGGAGCCCCCGCCGCCGGGGTCAAGCGCCGCGGAGAAGGTGATCTGGCCCTCGGTCAGCGTTCCGGTCTTGTCGGTGAAGAAGACCTCGATGTTGCCGAGGTCCTCGATCGCGACCAACCTCTTGACGATCACCGAGCGCTGGGCCAGGCGCCTGGCGCCGGTCGAGAGGCTGATCGTCACGATCGCCGGCAGCAGCTGCGGCGTCAGGCCGACGGCAATCGCCAGGGCGAAGAGGACCGAACCCAGCACCGAGCGGCCGATCAGGATGTTGAGGACGAGGATCGAGCCGGCCAGGACGGCGGTAACGCGAACGAGCAGCAAGGAGAAACTCTGCAGCCCGAGCTGAAACGCCGTCTGGGGTTGGCGGTCGCCGAGCTGCAGCGCGATCGCTCCGAACTCCGTATCGCCCCCGGTCTGCACGAGCAGGCCGAGCCCGCTGCCCTCCCGCACGACCGTCCCCATGAATCCGCAGGAGGGGAGCTCCAGCGGTGACTCTGGGGAGGCGACCTCCTGCGTCTGCTTCTCGGCAGGCAGCGACTCGCCGGTGAGCACCGCCTCATCGCACTCCAGCCCCTCTGCGCGAAGCAACCGCAGGTCGGCGGGAATGACGTCGCCGACGCCGATCCGCACGACGTCGCCGGGGACGAGTGCGGTCACGTCGACCGCCATCGCCTGTCCGTCGCGCAGCGTCAGCGCGGTGTGGCGAAGCTGGGAGTGGAGGGCTTCCACCGCCCGCTCGGAGCGATACTCGTTGAAGAAACCCAGACCAATGCTGAGACAGATGATCGCGAGGATGATCGCGGCGTCGGTGCCTTCGCCGACGAAGAACGATGTCAACGCCGCAGCGACGAGCAGAATCAAGAGCGGATTTCGGAGCTGGCGCATCAGCACCGCGAGCGGGCGCGCGCCGTGACTGCGCAGGGCGTTCGGCCCAACCTGGCGCAGGCGGCGCTGGGCCTCCGCGGTTGAGAGACCGTTCTCGGCGCTCGCGAGGGCGCTGAGGACATCGCCGCAGGGCATCGTCGCGGCCGAGCGCAGCTGCAGCGGGCGCCAATCATCGGCGGGCGGCGATTTGGTTTCGGTCCCTCTCGCCTCTACCGCCATCGGCCTATCGTGGCAGGCACCCTCGAGCGCAGAGCCGCTCGGTCTCAACGACGGTTCCTCGAAGCGCAGTCGTCTGATCCGATCCGCTGGCGAAGGAGGTCGCGCCGACAATCTCGATGCCGTGGACCGCGTTGGTGCCGACATCAACGGCGTCTGCAGCGTGTCCGGCAGCTTGAGATCACGGCGCAGCCGACGAAGCCGACCAGCACGAGAGTCCTTGGCTTGGTGAGGCACATCAGGCCACGGCCTCTCACCCGTCCCCGCGTCGGCATCGCGACTCGACCCGATCTCCGATCCGTCGTTGGCCGTGAACCGCAGCGTCTAGTCTTCGGCGCGAACCGAAGATGGCTGGGCCAGACCCCGACACCCGCCCTGTCCTGATCGCCTACGACGGCTCGGACTTCGCCAAGGCGGCGATCGAGGAAGCCGCGCGCCAGCTCGCGCCGAAGCGTGAGGCGATCGTCCTCAGCGTCCGCGAGCCGACGGATGCGATCCCGTTTCTCGGCGTCGGAGGGATGCCGGCCGATCAGGGCACGGTCGATGCGGTCCTCGCCGACACCGAAAGCGGCGCCGAGGAGGTGGCCGCCGAGGGCGCCCGACTGGCATTGGACGCGGGCCTGAGCGCCAGCGCCTCGGTCGAGCTCGGCTCTCCCGTCTGGCAGCGCATCGTCGAGGTTGCCGACGAGCGAGACGCCGGTCTCATCGTGCTCGGCTCGCGAGGCCACTCAGGTCTCAGCTACGTGCTGCTGGGGAGCGTCGCGACCGCAGTCGCCCAGCACAGCAAGCGCTCGGTGATGGTCGTCCACACGAAGGCCTAGGCGATCGCGGGACGGCGGGCACTGTGGAGCCGGCACGGGGAGATTCGCTGGCTGTCGCTCATCAGTGCGCCCGGGCGGCTTGGCGAGCGGTCGTGATGGCCTCGGCGGCGCCCTGATCTCAAGCTCCTGGCGGGAAGCAGAAATCCGCGCGCGGGTCGCGCTGACCGATCCCTAACTTCCCGACGGTGATGGTGCGATCTCCCCGCGCCCGGCTGCCTGGAGATCCCCCGGCAGCCGCACTCCGAGACGGTTGGCGAGCACTTCGAGCCTGATGCGCCAGGCGATGATTGCCGCTCGCTGCTGGCTCTGTGTGTTTGGCAGATCGCCGAACTCTCGCCCGGGAAGGGCGGCCGCGAGGGCGCTCAGATAGGCGTCCTCGAGCACGTAGGTGTGGGCGTAGGAGCGCTGGGCTGAGCGGAGTGCTGCCGGAACTGGATGCAGCGCGGCGATCTTGACCGCGTAGGCGGCGAAGCGTCGCTCGAGCTTGTCCATCCGACCTTGGGCAGCGCCGGCCCCGAGACGGTGCTCACCATATGCGGAGAGGATCGGATCGGCCCGGTCGAGGAGGCGGTTGACCTCGAGCCTGATCGGCTCGACCCGGGCGAGATAGGCCTCCAGCTGGCCCCGTGGGGAGGGGGATTCGCTGTGCCCACAGCCGGCGATGATCAGCGCCGCAGCGCTCAGAGACAGAGCTCTCCA
>DATAIY010000289.1:0-2766 GCA_036262475.1 Solirubrobacterales bacterium | reverse complement strand
GGCGCTCGGGCCTGCGATGAAACCTGCATTTCCCTCGCATGGGACCGGATATGCAGGTCTCGTCCGCCACCGGCTCGATCTTGAGCAGCGCCCACACACCCATGGCGCGCTTCGTGCCATCTCCATCAATTCCCAATCAGATGCCTGGGCCAGGAAGAAAAGAGGCCCCAGCCCGCCGTTGCCGCCTCTGGCTTTGATCCCTTCAAATGAAGGTGGGTGCCTACTCCCGGCCCCAAGGGGAAAGGAGAAATCGGCTCCCGCGCCGTTTGTGTTGGGTCAAACGGTGAGACGGCTCTCGTACGGGCTCGAGCCTCGGCTCAACCGTAGCACCGGCCGGCGCCTGCCGAAGCGCTGTCGGCAGGGTCTTCCGGCCGTCGATCGTCGAGGCCGCGGGAGACCGAAGTGCCGCCGTTCAGTCGAGGTTGGAGAGGTGCCACTCCGCCTCGCTCCAGCGGTCGGCGGGAACCCGCAGGGAAATGTCGCCGTGACCGAAGCGATCGAGCGGCCAGTCGGCCGTCAGCACCGCCTCGATGTCGGCGTCGACCAGGGACTGGTGCCACGCCCGCGCCGTCCTCAGATCGGCGAAGTCGCGGACGACCTCCCAACTGTCGAAGCTGGGATCGTCGACGAAGACCGGGGTCTGACCGGGGCCGGGAGCCGGGCGCCACGAGCGTGGAAGCCAGTCCCGGAGGCCCATCTCAGTGCCCGGCGAGCTTGCGCTTGTGGACAGAGATCCCGAGGTCGCGCAGCTGCAGATCCTCGACCGCCGCCGGGGCGCCGGTCAGCAGGTCGAAGCCAGAGGCGGTCTTGGGGAAGGCGATCACGTCGCGAATCGTGTCGGCCCCGTGTAGCCGCTGGACGATCCGGTCGACGCCAAAGGCGATGCCGCCGTGGGGTGGGGCGCCGAAGCGCAGCGCCTCGAGGAGAAAGCCGAAGCGCGCCTCGGCGGTCTCGGCGTCGATCCCGAGCGCGGCGAACACCGCCTCCTGGACGTCGGCGCGGTTGATCCGGATTGAGCCGCCGCCGAGCTCCTGCCCGTTCCAGACGACGTCGTAGGCGTGCGCCCGCGCGGCGCCGGGGTTCTCCGGGTCGAACTCTCCGGTCGGGGCGGTGAACGGGTGGTGCAGCGGGTCCCAGCGCTTCTCTCCCTCGTTCCACTCCATCAGCGGCCAGTCGACGATCCAGACCAGCCGGTCCTCGTCCTCGTCGATCAGGCCGAAGCGCTCCGCCAGGTCGATCCGCATCTGTCCCAGCACCGCGTCGGTGACCTTGCGCTCGTCGGCGACGAGCAGCAGCAGGTCCCCCTCCTCGGCGCCGAGCCGCTGATTGAGGTCGGCGAGCTCGGCCTCGCTGAGGAACTTCACGGTCGGCGAGCGCCAGCCCTCGCCCTCGCGGAAGGCCCAGACCAGACCCTTCGCGCCGAGCTCCTGCGCCCGGGAGATCAGCCCGTCGAGCTCCGAGCGCGGCATCTCGCGGCGGCCGGCGTTGATGCCGCGGATCGAGCCGCCGCCCTCGAGCACCGAGCGGAAGACCTTGAACTCGGTCTCGCGCAGGTCATCGCCGAGATCGACCAGCTCGAGCCCGAAGCGCAGGTCGGGCCGGTCGGTCCCGAAGCGGCCCATCGCCTCGTCATAACACATGCGCTGCATGGGAATCTCGATCTTGGGGCCGCCGACCCGGTCGAACACGTGCGCCAGCAGCCGTTCGTTGACCGCGATCACGTCGTCGCCGTCGACGAAGGACATCTCGATGTCGAGCTGGGTGAACTCGGCCTGGCGGTCGGCCCGCGTCGCCTCGTCGCGGAAGCAGCGGGCCACCTGGTAGTAGCGCTCGAAGCCGGCGACCATCAGCAGCTGCTTGAACAGCTGCGGGGACTGCGGCAGCGCGTAGAAGGAACCGTGCTGCTGGCTGCTGGGAACGAGGAAGTCGCGGGCGCCCTCCGGCGTCGAGCGGGTCAGCACCGGCGTTTCGACGTCGACGAAGCCCTCGCCGTCAAGGAACTCGCGCATCGCCGCGGTGACCCGGTGGCGCAGCATCAGCGCCTCGCGCATCTGCTCGCGGCGCAGGTCGAGATAGCGATAGCGCAGGCGCGCGTCCTCGCCGACCTCGCCCGAGTAGCCCTCGATCTGGAAGGGAGGCGTCTCGGAGTCGGCGAGCAGCTCGGCGCCGGTCACCTTGACCTCGACCTCTCCGGTCGGCAGTTCCGGGTTGACGGTCTCCGCCGAGCGGCGAACGACGTCACCGCTGGCGCTGAGCACGTCCTCGGGACGCAGCTTGTGGGCGAGCTCGATCAGATCGGCGCCCGAGGTGTCGGGATGGAAGACGAGCTGGACGACCCCGGTGCGATCGCGCAGGTCGATGAAGACCAGGCCGCCGTGGTCGCGGCGGCGGTTGACCCAGCCGGCGACACGCACCTCGGAATCGACCCTCGCCGGCAGCACCTCGCCGCACCAGGCGTCGCGGTACCCGTTGGGGCTCAGCGGCAGCCCCTCGCCCTGCGGCCCGCGGCGACTCGGCGGCAAGTCGCCGTGCAGCGGATTCGGCGCCGACTCGCTCACGTCTCCCCCCCGGTCATCTCGTCGACAAGGTTGGCGGTGTCGGCCGGCCGCTGCTCGCCGGTGCTCATGTCGCGCAGCTGCGCGGTGCCGTCGGCCTCGATTACTACACGCGGACGATCTTCTCCTTCGTCTGCGACGCGCTCGGCGCCCAGTCGGAGATCGGCGGCGGCGGCCGCTACGACGGGCTGATCGAGCAACTCGGCGGGCC
>DATAIY010000288.1:0-2842 GCA_036262475.1 Solirubrobacterales bacterium | reverse complement strand
CTTCAGCAGGAGTGTCGAAGGGCGACGGCTATGCCGTCGCCCACCTCGACGGCCTTGGCGAGGGGCCCGGGTTCCGCAAGATCCGCAAGGAGCTCGGGGTCACCGCCTTCGGCGTCAACGCGATCGTCCTGCCTCCCTCCTACTCAACCGGTAGTCACTACCACGACGAGCAGGAGGAGCTGTACTTCGTCCACAGCGGCGAGGTCGAGTTCGTCTTCGGCGACGGCTCGGCCCAGCGGCTCGGCCCCGGCGGCCTGGCCCGGGTCGACCCCCAGACCGTGCGCAAGGTCCGCAACCTCAGCGACTCAGAGGACGCCGTCTACGTCGTCGTCGGCGGCAAGGACGGCTACGTGGGCCGCGACGGGCGGCAGCCGGAGGGCGAGACGCAGCGCTGAGGTTTCGGCGAGCAAGGAGCCCGGAGGGCAACCGGGCTCCTTCCCCACACGGATCTCAGGACGCTCGAAGAAGGACGGCACTCGAAACCGGCTAGGGGGCGGGAGCTGCTCGGCGAGACGACTCCGAGCGAGGGACGCTTGACCCTGATCGCGGGTTGGCCCGAGGAAGGGGCGCCGGTACCCCTCTCCGAGAATGTGCCCGAAGGGCGCGGCATGCAATCTGATTCATGCGCGGCGTCAGCCGCGCTCAAACATCGGAGCTAAGCGCGAAGCGCGTGCGACGAAATTCCAGGGAGGGGTACCGGCGCCCCTTCCCCCAGCCCAGCGCCGCTAGAACCCCTGGTCGATCCAGGGCATCATGTCGCGGAGCTCGTGGCCGACCTCCTCGACTTCGTGCCCCGCCGCTTCCTTGCGCATGCGGTCGAAGCTCTCGCCGCCGGCGCGGTTCTCGGCGATCCACTCGCGGGCGAACTGGCCTGACTGGATCTCGCTGAGGATCTGCTTCATCGCCGCTCTCGACTCCTCGCCGATGACCCGTTTGCCGCGGGTCATGTCACCGTACTCGGCGGTGTTGGAGATCGAGTAGCGCATTCCTTGAATGCCCTTTTCGTACATCAGGTCGGCGATCAGCTTGAGCTCGTGCAGGCACTCGAAGTAGGCAAGGCGCGGGTCATAGCCGGCCTCGACCAGCGTCTCGTAGCCGGCGCGGACAAGCTCCGAGGCGCCGCCGCAGAGGACCGCCTGCTCGCCGAAGAGGTCGGTCTCGCACTCGTCCTTGAAGGTGGTCTCGATGATCGCGGCGCGGCCGCCGCCGATCCCGGCCGCGTAGGCGAGCACAAGGTCGTGGGCGTTACCGCTCGCGTCCTGGTGGACGGCCATCAGGCAGGGCACGCCGTTGCCTTCCTCGTACTGGCGGCGGACCAGGTGCCCGGGTCCCTTCGGGGCGACCATGCCGACGTCGATCCCCGGGGGCGGCGCGACCTCACCGAAGTGGATCGCGAAGCCGTGGGCGAAGAGCAGCAGGTTGCCCGGAGCGATCCCGTCGGCGATCTCGGAGTTCCAGATCTCACCCTGTTTCTCGTCGGGGAGAAGGATCATCACCAGGTCGCCGCGACTGGCGGCTTCGGCAACGTCGAGAACCTCGAGCCCGGCCTCTTCCGCCTTGGCCCGGCTGGAGGAATCGGGGCGCAGGCCGACGACCACGTCGACCCCTGAGTCCTTGAGGTTGAGGGCGTGGGCGTGCCCCTGGGAGCCATAGCCGAGGATGGCGACGGTATTGCCGTCGAGCTTCCCCAGGTCGGCGTCTTTGTCGTAGTAGATGTCGTCGGTGCGCATCGCCGGGCAGGCTATCGGAGTGCTCTTCGCATCAGCTTGCCGGAGGGCGTGCGCGGCAGCGCCGCCGCGAGCTCGACGCGCTTGGGGACCTTGAACCCGGCGAGCGATTCGCCGCAGTGGCGGCGGAGGTCGTCGGGAGTGGCTGCCGAGCCGGCCTCGAGCACGACCACTGCCGTCACCGCCTGCTGCCAGTCCGGGTCATCGCGACCAATCACGGCGGCATCGGCGACCTCGGGGTGGCGCAGCAGCACCTCCTCGACCTCGGCCGGGACGATGTTCTCGCCGCCGCTGACGATCAGGTCGTCGATTCGGTCCTTGACGTAGAGGAAGCCTTCGTCGTCGATGTGGCCGAGGTCACCGGTGTGCAGCCAGCCGTCGGGGTCGGCCCGGCCCGGAGCCACGGTCGGGCCCTGGACCAGGATCTCACCGTCGAGGATGCGGAGGTGGGTCGTGAGCAGAGGGCGACCGGCGGAGCCAAGCTTGCGGCGGGCGTCGGCGGGAGCCAGGGTCGTCACCTGCGAACAGGTCTCGGTCAGGCCGTAGGACTGCACGACCGTCGCACCCCGGGCGATCGCCTCCTGCAGCGGCTCCTCTGGGACCGGGCCGCCGCCGACCAGGATCGCCCGCGGAGCGGAGAGGTCGGCGCCGGCGTCGAGCAGCCTGGTCAACATCGTCGTCACCACCGAGACCACGGTGATCCCGTCGCCTTCCAGCGCTGCCGCGGCGCGCTCGACGTCGAAGCCGTCATGGAGGACGGCGGTGGTGCCGTAGATGACCGAGCGCATGACGATCCCGAGGCCGGAGATGTGGCTCAGCGGCAGGCAGCAGAGCCAGCGGTCTTGGGGGTCAACGCCGATGTTGAAGCCGGAGCCGACAGCGCTCCAGAGGAAGTTTCCATAGGTGAGTCCGATCGGCTTCGGCAGTCCCGAGCTGCCGCTGGTCAGCACCCGGCAACAGACGTCGTCCATGTCGTTCTCGCCCAGCATCGGCAGGTCGGCCTCGGTCTGGGTCAGCTCGCCGGCGTCGTCGAGATCGACAGTCGGTTCCTCGGCGGCGACGATTGCGGCCCTCTCGGTCGCCGTCAGTCGCGGGTTCAGAGGAAGCAGGGTGGC
>DATAIY010000287.1:0-2368 GCA_036262475.1 Solirubrobacterales bacterium | reverse complement strand
CTTCGGGCCCGACCTGCCGCACCGGCGCGGCGGCGCCACCCTCGTCACCGCCCGCCCGCCGCTCGCCGCCTTCAACGTCGAGCTCGACAGCGGCGATCCCGAGATCGCCCGCTCGGTTGCGGCCGGCCTGCGCGAGTCCGGCGGCGGCCTGCCGGGGGTGCGGGCGATCGGCCTGCTCCTCTCAAGCGGCCGGGCGCAGGTCTCGACCAACGTCCACGACCCGCTCGCGGTGCCGCTGAGGAGGGTCGTGGAAGCCGTGCGCGAGTTGGCGGCGCCGCTCGGCGCCCGCCCGCTCGAGGCCGAGCTGGTCGGGCTGGTTCCCGCGGTGGCGCTGGCCGGCTACCCGGCGGACGTGCCGATGCGCGGCTTCGACCCCGCAAAACACGTGATCGAGCGACGGCTGGCGGCCTCGACCGATTAGATTCTCGCTATGGCTCAGACGAAGAAGAAGCGCCGCCGCAAGCGTCGTGGCACCCAGGGCGGCCGGATCGACACCAAAGGCCGGGCTGGACGCCCCCGCAGCCGCGAGGAGGCCAAGGCCAGGGCGCGATCGAACCGCAAGCCGAGCGGGCCCAAAGCCGACTTGCCGCCGACCTGGCGCAACTCGTTCATTCGCGGCCTCTTCGCCGCGGTCGTCTTCGCGATCCTGCTGATGGTGATCTTCAAACGCCCGGTCGGCGTCTCGCTCGCCTTCGGCGCCTTCATGCTCGCCTTCTACGTCCCCGCCGGCTACTACATCGACATGACCCTGTGGCGGCGGCGGGAGCGGGCGCGGATCCGCGAACGGCAAGACCGGTGAGCCTAGATGTCGAGATGCTCACCGTCGGCCCGGTTGCCGAGAACTGCTTCCTGCTGCGCCGCGAGGGCTCCGACAAGCTGCTGATCGTCGACCCCGGTGAGGAAGCGGAGCGAATCCTCGCCGCCGTTAGCGCGACCGGCGCCGAGGTCGAGGCGATCCTGATCACCCACTGCCATTTCGACCACATCGGCGCCGTCGCGCCGGTCGCGGCGGCGACCGGAGCTCCCGTCTACTGCCCTGAGCTCGAGGTCCCGGTGCTCGCCGACATCATGAGCTTCGTCCCCTACGAGGGATTCGGGCCTTTCGAGAGCTACGCGGCCGACGAGACTGTCGCCGGGGGCGAGACGCTGGCGCTCGCCGGACTCGAGCTCGACGTCATCTTCACCCCCGGGCACAGTCCAGGCCACGTCACCTACTCGGTCCGCGGCGAGGACGCGATCTTCTCCGGTGACGTCCTCTTCCAGAGCTCGGTCGGCCGCGTCGACCTTCCCGGTGGGGATTGGCCGACCCTGCTGGCGTCGATCGGAACCCTGGTCGACGCTCACTCCGAGGAGACGGTCGTTTACCCGGGTCACATGGGAACGACGACGCTGGGAGCCGAGCGCGCCACCAACCCGTTCCTGGCCGAGCTGGCGCGGTAGGCGACCGGCTCCGGTCGGTTAAGGTCGCCGCCACCATGGCCAACAAGTACCAGGCGCCTCGCGGGACCTTCGACGTGCTGCCCGCGCAGGCCCGCTCTCGGGCCCGGGTCGAAGCCGCGGCGGCCGGGATCCTCGCCCGCGCCGGCTACGAGCCGATCGCGACCCCGACCTTCGAGGACACCGAGCTGTTCGAGCGTGGGGTGGGGCGCTCGACCGACATCGTCCGTAAGGAGATGTTCACCTTCGAGGACAAGGGCGAGCGCAGCCTCACCCTGCGGCCCGAGGGGACGGCGCCGATCTGCCGCGCCTACCTCGAGCACGGGATGCACAAGCTTGCGCAGCCGGTGAAGCTCTCCTACGTCGGCCCGTTCTTCCGTCATGAGCGCCCGCAGGCCGGCCGCTACCGCCAGTTCCACCAGATCGGGCTGGAGGCGATCGGGACCGACTCGCCGCTGGCCGACGCCGAGGCGATCATGCTGCTCTCCGACCTGCTCGGTGAGCTCGGCGTGGGGGGGATCGAGCTGCGGCTTGGCAGCCTCGGATCGCTCGAGTCTCGCAAGATCTACCTGGAGGAGCTGAAGGCGCACCTGCACGCGCACGAGGGGGAGCTGTCCAAAGGCGTGCGCGAGCGGATCGACGTCAATCCGCTGCGCGCCTTCGACTCCGACGACGAGGGAACGCGGGGGGTGATGGCGAAGGCGCCGACGATCGTCGGCGGCCTCGACGGCGAGGATGCCGCGCACTTCAGCGAGGTGCGGGCGCTGCTCGACGCCGCCGGCATCGCCTACGAGGTCGACCCGACCCTGGTCCGCGGCCTCGATTACTACACGCGGACGATCTTCTCCTTCGTCTGCGACGCGCTCGGCGCCCAGTCGGAGATCGGCGGCGGCGGCCGCTACGACGGGCTGATCGAGCAACTCGGCGGGCC
>DATAIY010000286.1:0-2863 GCA_036262475.1 Solirubrobacterales bacterium | reverse complement strand
ATCACGGCAACCGCGACCGGCAGCGTGATCGACTGGCCCAGGGTGTCGATCCACGGCAGCGAGAGCCAGAACGAGAAACCCGCCCAGGCAAGGGCGATGACGATGACCAGTGCCAGCTTCAGTGGCAGCTTGACGTAGATGCCGCGGCGTTCCCGCGGGGTGCGCTCGAGTTCCTTCACCTGAGCCGCGGGCTCGGCGGCGAGGCTGGGTGCACCGGTTTGGGAGCGGAGCGCTCCGTCTGGTCGGGGAATCGGTTTGAGCGTGGCCATCGCTACGGCTGAGATCGGCGATTCGGCCGGGGATTGCCACACGTCCGAGTGCGGGCAACTACTCGCTGGGTCGCCGCGCCACCGCCGACTCAACTCTCCTCATGCCGCTGACGAAGGCCACATCTGAGGCCAAAGCACGAGGGCGAACGACTTAAGGAAGCCGATCGCACGGTCGATTGGAAAGTGAAGTGCAAACGACCGCGACATCTCGGAGCCAGAGCCGGCCCCCCCACCGCTGGCACCGCGGATCGAACCTGCTTCTGGCGGCGGTTGGCGTCGCGCTGCTCGTGGAGCTGATCCGGGTCACGCTCGCGCCGTCGGGGTCGCCCGGCGGGCCACTGACCGACACGATGGTCGTCGCGATCCTCTGCCTGCCAGTCCTCGCTTTCCTCCTCGGTGCCGTGGAGCAGCGAGACAGGCGCCTCGGCTGGTTTCTGATCGGGGCCGGACTGGCCTTCAATTCGATCGGCGAGGCTTACTTCTTCTTCGCCCAGCGGACCCTGACCGACTTCCCCACCCTCGGCGACTTCTTCTGCCTTGCCCTCTTTCCCCCCCTATTCGCCGGTGTGATCCTGCTGGTTCGCCGGAGAAGAGAGCGTGCTTGGCTCTCGATCGGGATCGACGGAGTGATCATCGCCCTGGCGATCGGCTCACTCGCCTATGAGCTGATCTTCAACACGCTTCTGGGCAACGCCTCCGGTTCACGGCTCCTGGTCGGCGGCGAGCTCGCCTACCCGATCCTCGACCTGGCCGCGCTGACGATGCTCGCCGTGATCTGCACCCCCAGTCGCTTCCGGGTCGGCGCCGCCTACTTCTGGCTGATGGCCGGGATGGCCGTCCTCCTGGCCACCGACGTCGCCAACTTGAAGCAGACCGCCCATGGCGCCGACGCCCCCAGCATCGCGCTCTACTTCGGCTGGGGCCTGGCGATCATTCTGCTCGCCGTCTCCCCGCGCTTCAGCGCCTCCTTGACTCACTCTGGCGCGTTCCGCGGGCGCGTTCTCGGAGTTGCTCTCGGCGGGGCAATGCTCCTCTCGCTCGGTCTGATGCTGGCGGAGACCGCGAACGACCAGAACCCGGTGGTAATCGCTTCCAGCGGCGCCGCCCTGCTGCTCGGCCTGGCACGGCTGTTCCGGACCCTGGCCGAGAACAGCCGGCTGATCCGCGAACGCGAGGAGGTGATCGCCGAGCAGCGCGAGATGCAGTCGCGGCTGCGCTACCTGGCCGACCACGATCCGCTCTCCGGCCTCTGCAACCGGCGTCGCTTCGCCGAGCGGGTTGACGAGCAACTCAGCTACGCGCGTCGCTACAAGCACAGCGGCGCCCTGCTGTTCATCGATCTCGACTCCTTCAAGTTCATCAACGACTCCTTCGGCCACCCGACCGGCGACCGGGTGATCAGCCGCGTGGCGGCGGCGATAGCCGGCAGCCTGCGAGCCACCGACACCGCCGCCAGACTGGGTGGGGATGAGTTTGCAGTGCTGCTTCCCGAGGTCGACGAGGACGGCGCGCTGCGGGTCGCCGAGACGGTACTGGGCGCGATCAAGGCCGGACCTGACCCGATCGTCGGGGCCAGTGCCGGCGTTGTTGTCTTCGGTGGCGACCGCAAGCTCACCGCCGGGGACCTCTTCATCGCCGCCGACATCGCGCTCTACGACGCGAAGGCGGCGGGCCACGGAGGAATCAGCGTCTATCGAGGGCAGAAGGGAATGAAGCTCACCTGGGTCGAGCGCGTTCGTGCGGCGCTGCGCGAGGACCGGCTCGTCCTCCACGCACAGCCGATAGTCGACCTGCGCACCGGAGAAATCGAGCGGGAGGAGCTGCTGGTGCGGATGATCGACCGCGATGGCAGCGAGATTCCGCCGCTCTCCTTCCTGCCGACCGCCGAGCGCTTCGGCTTGATCGGCGATATCGACCGCTTCGCCGTGAACCGGGCGATCGAGCTTGCTCGGCACGGGCGCGCGGTCGCGGTCAACATTTCCGGGCCCGCCCTCACCGATCGGGGGCTGATCGATCGGGTCGCCGAGGCGATCCGCGACGGAATGGACCCGCACCTGCTCAGCTTCGAGCTGACCGAGACGGCCGGGGTCGCGAACATCGAAGCGGCTCGCCGGTTCGCCACCTATCTCGAGAACCTCGGCTGCGATCTCGCGCTCGATGACTTCGGGACCGGGCTCAGCTCGCTCGGGTACCTGAAGCACATCCCGATCCAGACGCTGAAGATCGACTCCGAGTTCATCCTCGGGATGGCCGACAGCACCTTCGACCGCTACCTGGTGCAGACGATCGTCGGGCTCGCCCGACGGCTCGGCCAGAAGACCGTCGCCGAGGGCGTCGAGGACGAGGCGACGCTTACCCTGGTGAGGATGTTCGGGGTCGACTACGCGCAGGGGTATCTGCTTGCCCCCCCGGCGCCGATCGACTCCGACGGCCCAGATGGGATCCCGCCCTCTCTGCGCGACCTCCTGCACGCGGCCAGCTGAGTCCAGCGATCGTCGGCCACCGGGGGCGAGCCTGGCCTTGGGGATGCCCTTCGACCTCACGCAGATGAACGCTGGACCGCACGATGGCGCGGTCGAGGAAACAGCTTGAGA
>DATAIY010000285.1:0-3395 GCA_036262475.1 Solirubrobacterales bacterium | reverse complement strand
GCGTCGAACAGGTGCAGTTTCGCGGTGTCGGCCCAGAGCTGGGCCTTCTGGCCGCGGCGCACCTCGCTGGTCGGCTCGAGCCGCGCCACCACCTGCTCCTGACCCTCGCGCAGGCCGGCGGCGCCGGTCTCCTCGAGGCGCGAGGCGACGAGGTCGGCAAGCTGGTCGGACTGGATCCCCTCGGTCTCGACGTGGAAGTAGGCGTAGAGGTCGGAGCCGAGCGACTCGAGCAGGTCGATGTCGGCCTCGAAGGTGATCCCGCGCTCCTCCTTGGCCTCGCCGACGATCGTCGCGTCCTCGAAGTTCTGCGGCCGGATCCCGACGATCACGCGGCCGTCGTGCTCGGCCCCGGCGACGCCGGCGGCGTCGACCTCGCCGATCGGCAGCTTCAGCTTGCCGCCGTCGATCTGGCCGATCATGAAGTTCATCGCCGGCGAGCCGATGAAGCCGGCGACGAAGAGGTTGCGCGGCCGGCTGTAGAGGTCGCCGGGCGAGCCGACCTGCTGGAGGACGCCGGCCCGCATCACCGCGACGCGGTCGCCTAGCGTCATCGCCTCGGTCTGGTCGTGGGTGACGTAGACCATCGTCGTCTTGAGGTCCGACTGCAGCCGCGCCACCTCGGTCCGCATCTGGACCCGCAGCTTGGCGTCGAGGTTGGAGAGCGGCTCGTCCATCAGGAAGACTTTCGGGTCGCGGACGATCGCCCGCCCCATCGCCACCCGCTGGCGCTGGCCGCCGGAGAGGTTGGCGGGACGGCGGTCGAGGTGTTTGGTGAGGTCGAGCGTCGCCGCCGCATCGGAGACCTTGCGGTCGATCTCCTCCTTGTCGACCTTGGCGAGCTTCAGTGCGAAGCCCATGTTCTCGCGCACCGTCATGTGCGGGTAGAGCGCGTAGTTCTGGAAGACCATCGCGATGTCGCGATCTTTCGGCGAGCGGTCGTTGACGACTTCGTCGTCGATCTTCAGCTCGCCGCTGGAGATGTCCTCGAGCCCGGCGATCATCCGCAGCGCCGTCGACTTGCCGCAGCCCGAGGGCCCGACGAGGATCATGAACTCGCCGTCGCCGATGTCGAGGTTCATGTCCTTGACGGCTTCGTAGCCGTCATCGAAGACCTTGGTTACTCCATCGAGGACTATCTCTGACATCGGGGCTCCTTATCCCTTGACGGCACCGGCGGTGAGCCCGGCGACGATTCGGCGCTGGAAGAAGAGGACGAAGACGATGATCGGGATCGTCACCACGATCGCCGCGGCGGCGATCGATCCGGTCGGTTCGGTGAAGGACGATTCGCCGGTGAAGAAGGCGAGCGCGGCGGGCACGGTGCGCGAGGCATCCGAGCTGGTCAGCGAGATCGAGAAGACGAAGTCGTTCCAGGCGAAGATGAAGACGAGGATCGCCGCCGTGAAGACACCGGGGGCGGCCAGTGGCAGGATCACCTT
Organism: Solirubrobacterales bacterium; assembly: GCA_036262475.1. Lineage (GTDB taxonomy): Bacteria > Actinomycetota > Thermoleophilia > Solirubrobacterales > 70-9 > VAYN01. The sequence continues at coordinate 1,956 of DATAIY010000285.1, read as the reverse complement.
GCGGAAGGCCTGGAAGGGAGTTGCGCCGTCGATCTGGGCCGCCTCCTCGAGGTCCCAGGGGATCTCGCGGAAGAAGGCGACGAGGACATAGATCGCCAGCGGCAGCGAGAAGGTGAGGTAGGGGATGATCAGGCCCGGATAGGTGTCGTAGAGGCCGAGCGCCCGCCACATGTCGAAGAGCGGGCCGACGGTCGAGATCGGCGGGAACATCGCGATCGCCAGGGCCCCGGCGAGGATCAGCCGCTTGCCGGGGAATTCGAGGCGGGCGATCGCGTAGGCGGTGAAGGAGGCGAGGGTGATCGCGATCACCGTGGTGATCAGAGCGATCAGGATCGAGTTGATCAGCGGTTTGATGAAGGGGCTGTTGCTGAAGCCGCCTTCGAACAGGCTCTTGTAGTTGTCGAGCGAGAAGCTGGCCGGGATGAAGCGCCCGTCGGTGATCTCGCTCGGCGGCTTCAGCGAGATCGACAGCAGCCAGACCACCGGGATCAGGGCGAAGAGCAGCACCAGCGCGATCGCGATGCTCCAGACGGCGTAGTCGCGGGTGTCCCGGCGTTCCATCTCAGCCCGCCCGGCCTTCGTCAACCTTGACGCCGAAGCCTTTGACGAAGATGAAGGCGATGATGAAGACGCAGAAGAAGATCAGCACCGAGACCGCTGAGCCGAGGCCGAGGTTGAGGCGCGAGATCAGCTGGTTGTAGCCGAGGATCGACACCGATTCGGTGTCCTGCGCACCCCGGGTCATGATGAAGATCGTGTCGAAGACGCGGAAGCCGTCGAGGGTGCGGAAGAGCAGCGCGACGAGGATCGCCGGCTTCATCAGCGGCAGCGTGATCCGGGTGAAGCGCTGCCAGGCCGAGGCGCCGTCGACCCGCGCCGCCTCATACAGCTGGCTGTCGATCGTCACCAGGCCGGCCAGCAGCAGCAGCGCCATGAACGGCGTCGTCTTCCAGACCTCGGCCAGGATGATCACCGCGAAGGAGCTGAAGCGGCCGCCGAACCAGTTCATTTCTTCGGAGATCAGCGGCAGGTGGTTGACGAAGCCGGTGTCGGGCGCGAAGGCGAACTGCCAGGCGAAGGCGGCGACGACGGTGATGATTCCGTAGGGAATGAGGACGGCGGTGCGGACGAGGCCGCGACCGAAGATCGCCCGGTGCATCACCAGCGCCAGCGCCATCCCCAGTACCAGCTCGATCGCGACCGAGATCGCCATGATGAAGAGGGTGTTGAAGATGTCGGTCCACCAGAGTTCCGAGCTGAGGACCGTGCCGTAGTTGCCGAGGCCGATGAATTCGGTCTGTTCGGGGAAGCGCAGGTCGAGCTTCTGCAGCGAGAGGACGATCGCGTAGCCGATCGGATAGGCGGTGACGGCGAGCATCGCGATCACCGCCGGCGCGCAGAGCATCCAGGCGAGCTTGCGTTCGCTGCGCGTCCGCGAGCTGATCCGGGCCGGGGCCTTCTGGGCGTTGGCCTCCATCAGAGCAGCCCTTCCCGCTTGACCGCGGCTTCGAGATTTTCCTTCAGTTCTTCGTAGATGCCTTCGGTGTCTTCGGGGTCGATCTTTTCCGGCGGATGGAGGGTGCGTTGCAGCGCTGAGGTGACGTCCTGGTAGGCGGGCGTCGTCGGCCGCGGCCCCGCCGCTTCGACCTCTTCCTTGACCAGGCCGGCGAAGCCGGGATAGGCCTTCTCGACGACCTTGCCTTCGTAGAGGTTCTCGTGCGAGGGCGGCAGGCCGTCGAGTTCGACCGCGGTCAGCTCGCTTTTTTCGCCGGCGAGGCAGGCGGCCGCTTCGAAGGCCTCCTGCTTGTGGCCGGAGTAGGAGCTGACGGCGAGGTTGAAGCCGCCGAGCGGCGGTTTGGCCGGTTCCGCGTTGACCTGCGGGAACGGCGCCGCGCCCATGTTTTCGAAGACTTCGGGGGATTCTTCTTTGGCGCTGGCGTAGGCGAACGTATAGTT
>DATAIY010000284.1:0-1866 GCA_036262475.1 Solirubrobacterales bacterium | reverse complement strand
GTCCTGGCCGGGGTCCGCGTCGACAACCTCACGCTCCCCTTCATCGGTGGCTTCGAACTCGGCTGGCTGGCCTACCCGCTGACCGTGCTCGGGATCGTCGCGGTGGTCAACGTGATCAACTTCCTCGACGGCGTCGACGGTCTTGCCGCCGGGGTCTGCACGATCGCCGCGATCGCCCTTGCGGCGATCGCCCTCTCGCTCGAACGCAACGCCGCCGGCGTGCTGGCGGCGCTGACCGCCGGCGCCGCGCTCGGCTTCCTCCGCCACGGCTTCCCGCCCGCCTCCAGCTTCATGGGGGACACCGGCTCGAACCTGCTCGGCTTCCTCTTGGCGACCGCCTCGGTGCAGGGAGCGCTGAAGACCAACGCCGTGATCGCCCTCGCCTTCCCTTTGATCGTGCTCGCGGTGCCGATTCTCGACACCGGCTTCGTCGTCGCCAAGCGGCTCAAATACCGGCAGCCGATCTACCAGGCCGATAGTTGGCACTTTCACCACCGGATGGCCAACATCGGCTTCTCCCAGCGCCGCACGGTCGCCTACCTCTACGCCTGGACGCTGGTCATGGCCGGCCTCGCCCTGGCCCTGCGTTTCGTTCCCTACAGCGACAACCACGGCCACTTCGACGCCCTCTGGACGGTGGTCATGGTCGCCTGCCTGCTGGTCGCGCTGGCCTCCAGCGTCTACCTTATCCTCGTGCTCGAGATCCTCAAGCTCCGCCGCGGCCAGATCAATCCGGAGACGGGAGAATTCGAGGCGATCGATCTCGATTCCCCGACTGGGTAGTGGCAACCCTCACTAACCCGCTTCGCAAAGCCATTTGAGCGGACGTTTGGGTATAGTCGCGAGTCCGCCCGCTCACTCCCGAGCCGGGCGTCTTTTATGTCTCCTCCCAAGTACGTCGACCTACTGGTGTTGGCCGCCGCGCTCGCAGTTTTTCTGCTCGGAGGATTTCCCCTGCTCGGGTACGCGGTCGCGGCCGGTTCCTGGCTCGTCCAGCGGGCCGTCCAGACAGTCGCCACGCGCCGCGCGATGGCCGAGTTGGCCGCCGGAAATCGGCAGAAGGCGATGGGGATCGTCGCCGCGACGACGCTCGGCCGAGTCTGGCTGATGGCGACCGCGGTGCTGCTCGTCGGCCTCGCCGAGCGCGAAGCCGGGCTCGCCGCCGCGATCCTGGTCCTCGTCCTCTTCACGATCTCCTTCGCCGCCCAGGGCCTGGCCCACCTCTTCGGTGAGCCGGAGGGGAAGGTTCTCCTATGAGCGCCGAGCCCCAACTGGCGGTCGAGGCGGCCGAGAGCGCCAAGAAGTCCGGCGGCCTCAGCACCAAGAACAAAGTGCTGATCGGGATCGGCGTCTACCTCGGGATCGCGATCCTGATGTTGCTGATCTTCGGCAGTTCCGGCAAAGACGAATCGTTTAAGCCCCAGAACGAGTTCAAGCTCGAACCGTGGGTCTCGATCCATCTCGCCGGGATCGATCTCAGCATCAACAAGGCGGTCCTCTACCTGCTCCTGGCCAGCGGCCTGACGATCTTCACGATGGTCTGGATCTCCCGCCACATGCAGCAGAAGCCGAATCGGGTTCAGACCGCGATCGAAGTCGCCTACGACTTGACCAAGAACTCGATCACCGGCGGCAGCCTCGACACCAAGATGGCGGCCCGCTGGTTCCCGTTCCTCGCCGCTCTGTTCTTCTGGATCTGGTTCTCGAACATGATCGGGTTCCTGCCGCTGCCGACCAACACCGAGCACACCTTCACGGTCTTCGGGCTCGAAATACCCTCCTTCGCGATCTACGCCGCGACCGCCAACCTCTCGATCCCGCTGGCGCTGACCCTTGTCGTCTGGGTTTCCTACCACGTCGAAGGGA
>DATAIY010000283.1:0-4647 GCA_036262475.1 Solirubrobacterales bacterium | reverse complement strand
CCGCCGGCGCGCCGTCCTCGGCGCCAGTGCCCTCGAGCTTGGCGACCTCTTTGCTCGGCGCCAGCATCATGCTCATGTTGCGGCCTTCCTGCAGTGGAGCGGACTCGATCGTCGCCATGCCGCCGAGGTCCTCGAAGAGCTTCTGCAGCAGCGCCCGGCCGCGCTCCGGGTGGGCCTGCTCGCGACCGCGGAACATGATCGTGATCTTGACCTTGTCGTGCTGCTTGAGGAAGCGCTCGACATGGCCCTTCTTCGTCTCGTAGTCGTGGGTCGCGATCTTCGGGCGCAGCTTGATTTCGCGGATGTTGACCTGCTGCTGGTGCTTGCGCGCCGCCTTCTGCTTCTGCTCTTGCTCGTATTTGTACTTCGAGTAGTCGAGCAGTCGGGTGACCGGCGGCTTGTTGTTGGGGGCCACCTCGACCAGGTCGAGGTCAGCGTCCTGGGCGCGTTTGAGCGCCTCCGGCGTGTCGACGATGCCCAGCTGCTCGCCGTCGGCGCCGATCAGGCGCACCTGCGGGACGCGGATCCGCTCGTTGATCCTCGTCGTGTCGCGCTCTGGGGGGCGCCGATCGAACCTACGCGGGACCGGCACTATCGAGAGTCGCGGTGGAGCTTCAAGAGGACGAGAGGTCGGAACGCGGGCACGAGGCTCAGCGACGACGGTGATTTTGCGTGCCAGCAGTCAAGTGAGGCGGAGTATAGAGGCAGATAGCCCGTTGGCAAGCCACGGGGCTCAGCTTGTCCCGGTCTCCGAGTGGAGCCGGGCGGCGAATTCAGCCACCGGCAGCTCACCCAGGTCGCCATCAGCGTGGGAACGGACGGCGACCGCTCCGCTCTCCTCCTCACGGTCGCCGACGACCAGCATGTAGGGGTGGCGGCCGATCGAGCCGTCGCGGATCTTCTTCCCGATCGACTCGGAGCGGTCGTCGACAGCTACTCGCACCCCCATTTCGCGCAGCTCCTCCATCACCCGCGCCCCGTAGGCGTTGTGGCGGTCGGAGATCGGCAGCACGATCGCCTGCACCGGCGCCAGCCAGACCGGGAAGCGACCGGCGTAGTGCTCAATCAGGATCCCGGCGAAGCGCTCCATCGAGCCGAGCAGCGCGCGGTGGATCATCACCGGCCGGTGGGCGGCGTCGTCGGCGCCGGTGTAATAGAGGTCGAAGCGCTCGGGCATCTGGAAGTCGAGCTGGCAGGTCCCGCACTGCCAAGAGCGGCCCAGCGCGTCGGTGATGTGGAAGTCGATCTTCGGCCCGTAGAAGGCGCCGTCGCCGGGGTTGAGCTCGTACTCGCGCCCCTGGCTCTCCAACGCCTCCGCCAGCGCCGCCTCCGCCTTCATCCACTGCTCCTCGCTGCCCATCGACTTCTCCGGCCGGGTCGAGAGCTCGACGTGGACGTCCTCGAAGCCGAAGCGCGCGTAGAGCTCGTCGATCGCCTCGCAGATCGAGGCGACCTCGCCGGTGATCTGCTCCTCGGTGCAGTAGACGTGGGCGTCGTCCTGGGTGAAGGCGCGGACCCGCAGCAGCCCGTGCAGGACGCCCTCGCGCTCGTTCCGGGAGACCCGGCCGAACTCGGCCAGGCGCAGCGGCAGCTCGCGGTAGGAGTGGCGGTCGGCGGCGTAGACGAGGCATGCGCCGGGGCAGTTCATCGGCCGCAGCGCGTAGCGGCGGTCGCCGTCGTCCATGAAGTACATGTCGTCTTTGTAGTTCTCCCAGTGCCCGGAGCGATGCCAGAGCCCCTCGTCGAGGACCTGCGGGGTGGCGATCTCCTGGTAGCCGCGCTTGCGCAGCTGGTCGCGGACCTCGGTTTCGACCAGTCGCAACAGCGTCGTCCCGTTCGGGAGCCAGAACGGCATCCCCGGCGCCTCATCACGCAGCATGAAGATGCCGAGCTGAGGGCCGAGGCGGCGATGGTCGCGGGCCTTTGCCTCCTCGATCCGCTCCAGGTGGGCCTCCAGGTCCTTGGCGGAGAAGAAGGCGGTGCCGTAGATCCGGGTCAGGCTCTCGCGGTGCTCGTCGCCGCGCCAGTAGGCGCCGGCGACCGAGTTGAGCTTGATCGCCTTGATCCGCCCGGTCGAGGGACCGTGGGGGCCGCGGCAGAGGTCCTCGAAGGGGCCGTTGCGGTAAAGCGAGACGGTCTCGACGCCTTCGTCGCGGACGAGGTCTTCGATCAGCTCGACCTTGAAGTCCTGCTCCTGGGCGCGGAAGATCTCGATCGCCTCGGCGGCGGTGACCTCGCGGCGGCCGAAGGACTCGTCGGCGGCGATGTGCTTGCGCATCGCCGCCTCGATCTTCCCCAGGTCCTCCTCGGTGATCTTTGTATCGGCGGGGAACTCGAAGTCGTAGTAGAAGCCGGAATCGATCGGCGGGCCGATCGTGACCTTCGTCCCGGGGTAGAGGTCCAGGACCGCCTCGGCCATCACGTGGGCGGCGTCGTGGCGGATCAGCTCCAGGGCCTCGGAGTCGCGGTCGGTGACGATGGCGATCTCACCGCCGTCGGGCAATGGCGTCGAGAGGTCGCGCAGATCCTCGCCTACCTTGATCGCCAGCGCCGCCTTCGCCAGACCCGGCCCGATCGCTGCCGCCGCATCGGCGCCGGTGGCGCCCCCCGGCAGCTCCAGCGGCTTGCCGTCGGGCAGGGTGACGACGATCTTCTCGGTTGCGGCCTCCACGGCGGCCATGGTACCCAGGGACCCTGTGGGTGGCGGACGAGCGATGCGTTCGCCACCCGACGGATGAACAACGCATCGCTTGTGGGAGAACTCAGCGGGCGGGGCCCTGGCGCGCTTGGCGGACGGCGATCAGCGGGCAGGGGCTCTTGGCGGCGATCGGGCCGGTGACTTCCCAGAGGACGTAGGGAGAGGCGACCTTGCTCACTCGCAAGCCGGGGAACGGCTGCTGGGCGGGGGTGCCACCCGTGACCACGAAGCGCACTCCGGAGGGTGGCTGCCCTTCCGCTTCGCCTGCGGTCTCGATGCAGACGCGAGCGCCGCGGAGCTCCCAGGCGAAGTATGGCGTCCCGTGCTGTTCGGCCAGCAATTCGTGGGACGCGAGGACCAGGGTCGAGTCGGCGGCGACCAGCGGGCGCAGGCCGGTCAGCGCCGGCGAGTAGGAGGTCGGGCCGATCGGGGCGTTGGCGAGTGCCAGCAGCGAGCAGACCCCGGCGGCGAGGACGAACATCGTCGCGGCCAGGCCCGGGAGCGGGAAGCCGGCAACCCGCCTCTCCTCCGCCTCGTCGCCCCGATCGAGCAGCGGCAGCAGGATCGTCAGCGCCACCAGTGGCGCCCCGATCTCGATCGCCTTGGCGGCGGTGTACGGAGTGCCGCCAACCCGAGCCGCCGCATAGGCCACCACCGCGGCCGCCAGTCCGGCGAGGACTGCGGACTCGCGTCGGCGCCAACAGCGGGCGATCCCGTAGAGCAGCAGCACCAGCGCGAAGGCGGCGCCGAGGTAGTAACCGGCCGCGGGCACGGCGCCGTCGCCGGGGGCGAGGCGGAAATCGCCGGAGGGCCAGATGCCGAGCGCCTCGAAGGGCGAGACCTGGCCGAAGAGATTGCCGAGGCCGGGGCCGTTGGGGTCGAAGGTCTCGAAGCTTTGGAAGTCGATCGTCCGGCCGATCTCGGGAGCCACGAGCACGACGAAGACGAGAACAGCAAGAAGGACGGAGCGGGCTGCTGCGGGTCCTGTCGGTGGGGCATCCGCCACCGTGCTCGGCGCTGGACGCACCTCGGCGTCGCGGGGGACCCCCGCCCGACCGCCACCCGCAGAAGATCGGTACCGGCTGAAGCGGAGTTCCGCAAAAGCCCAGATCACTGCGGTGCCGATCAGCCAGATGAGGCCAGGGAAGCTGTAGCTGTAGACGGCTCCTACGGCTAGTAAGGAGGCAGGGACGAAGCGCAGAGGAAGATCGCCCCAGCTTCGGGTGGCCTCTCGCAGGGACAACGCGAACGCCAAAACCAGGAGGGCCTCGATCGTCTCCTTGAAGGCGCCTTGGGCGAAGTAGGAGGCGACTACATAGGCGAGGCCGACCACGACGGCGCCGGCCGTGCGGGGAATCGGCTTCAGGGATGAGAACGCAGAAAGGGCGGTGAGGGGGGCGAGGATGGCGACGGCGACGGTGAGGCCGCTGAAGCCCTGGACGAGGCCAACGCCGAGGCCCTTGTTGAGGGCGACGACCACCGAGTGGGGGCCGAGGGGATAGCCCTGGTGCAGGAGCTGGGAGGGGTGGCCGCCCGCGAGTCGATCGGCGGTCAGGAGGTGCTGGGACATGTCGGGGTTGAAGCTGGTGCCGAGGATCCCGAAATGGCCTTCGACGGCAAACGGGAGCGAGGCGGAGAGCAGCGCCACCAGAGCCACCGGCCAGCCGGCGCGCAGCGCTTCCCTCCCGCCTTCGAGCCGTCTCCAGAGGTAGGCCACCGCGGCGACAAGGAGGATCAGCACGGCGATCGCGGAGATCGCCCCATGCCCCGGCAGCCGCACAGTGCCCCAGCAAGCCGCAAAGAGCAGTGCCAGTCCGACGGCCGGAGAGAGCCACGACCAGCGGCGATGCCCGCAGAGCCCGATCGCTGCCTGCCCGATCGCCAGCGACGCCGCGCAGACCGCCAATACCGCTGCGTAGGTCCCGATCACAAGGCCCGCGAGCCTAGAC
>DATAIY010000282.1:0-4333 GCA_036262475.1 Solirubrobacterales bacterium | reverse complement strand
CGATCCACTCAGATGAGAGGAGTCGGACACCTGGCGCCACTGGAAGCGCCGAGGCAGTTCCGCTCTGTCGCCCTCGACTTCCTCGAAAGCGGTTGACGGCGCTTCGACCCGTCCCGGACATGCTGACCTTCTAGGACTGGGGGACACCCTCCTCGTAGGCGCGGCTCCTCCTCAGCGCCCAGAGTGCGGCCTCGAGAGCGAGCACTGCGTAGCCCCCTCCCTTGATCGCCGGTGGCTCCCCGACCCCCAGGGATTTCGCCTTCGCTGCCTTGATCCGACTGTGCCTGGACTACCCTCACGACGGCGTTGAGCCTGCACCTGCGTGAACCCCTCTTCCCTGGCCTCCCTACTGAGGGACGAGGAGCGCGTACTTGAGAAGCGCAACCCAAAAGGGGAGGATCCTGTGGTGGTAGCGACGCGGACCTCTAGCACTTGGGAGCGGTATGCCTGGGCGGCCGGCATCCTCCTTGTGGTCGCGCTGGTCGCGGAGTCTGTGATCGCGGTCGGGGTCGGACTAAACCAGGACGACTCGGCGGCAAAGATCGCGAGCGGGCTCCACGACCACCGCAAGCGGCTGTTGGCGATCGCCTACCTGTCCGTCGTCTTCGCCGCCGCGTTCGTGATCTACCTGTGGAAGCTGTACGACCTACTGCGCGGGACCCCGACCGGCCGCGAGTCCTCGCCTCGTTGGTGCTGGTTGGCGGAGTGCTCTTCACCGCCCTGCATGCCGTCAGCGACATCGGGATCACCGGCTTGCTCGGCGCGAAGCTGGCGACGTTCGGAGCTCAACACGATCAGGGCGTCGCCTACACCCTGTACCTGATGACCTTTGCTCTGGACAGCGTGGGGGACGTCTTCGGCAGTCTCTTTGCTTTCGCAGCAGGACTGCTCGTAGTCAGGAGCGGTGTCCTGCCGCGCTGGCTTGGGTGGGTGTCGATCTTCGTCGCGATCCTACTCTTCCTTCAGGGCTTTGGCCTGGGCGGCGTCATCGTTTTGTTCGGACTAGTTCTCGACCTGATCGGGTTCGTGCTCCTCCTGATCTTCGTCCTGGTGAGCAGTGTCATCTTGCTAAGGCGCGACAATGCGGCCTCCCCCAGCGCGGGTCGAATCGGATAGACAACCCGCCGCGTCGGCTCCTGCGTCCTTATTCTCGCCCGAGGGGTCCCCGGCGACGCACCCGCCCCGGACAAAGCCTCCCGTTCCCAGCAGTTCCGGGAATGGGGACGCCTGAAAGCGGACACGGCGCTGAAGTCCCTAGAGGCGAGGCAATTGAGGTCGCGGGAAGGAGTGCGCCCGAGGCTCCTTGCGGGGTATGGGCGGGCCGACTAGCTGGTCAGCGTGGGTACCCGGCGTTGCATAATCGGCAGCAGCCTCGAGGCGTAGGTGAAGTGGTCGTAGTAGACGCTGTCAGCGTCGATTGTGTCGCGATGGGGGGGATATTTCTTGGAGACGATCCTTCTGACGATCGCCTCGGTGACCACCTCGGCGAGGACCGGCTTCCACTCTGGGAGGTCTTGTCCCGAGTAGTCGGGGGGAGGTCCCAAGTAGCGCTTGACTGAGGGGTGCAGGGCATAGACCAAGAGTTCTTGCCGCTCCCCGCTTTCGATCTCGGGCGGGAGATTCAGGCGCCAGGCCGCGGCCTCGGCGAGCTCCGCCACAGCAGGGCCCCCGCGATCGCCGTGCCCCAGCCGAGGGTGACGTTGACGTGGAAGCCGTCGCGCTCGGTCAGCGGCCAGGTGGGCCGGTCGCTGCCGAGCAGGCGTTCGTTGCAGAAAGGCAGGAAGCCGCCGGGCCGAACCCACTCCTCGGTCTGGTGGCTGACCAGGATCGGCAAGGCCAGCGTCGCGACCCAGGCGCCCTCGCGCGCCAGCTCCTGGCGGCGCGCCGCCGCCAGCGCCCAGGTGGGTCCGACCAGCGCGGCTGCGCCCCACGGCCAGCGTCCGTGCGTCTCGATGCTCATGGTTCAGCTTATGATCGCTGGGTGATCGGGCTGATCGTTCTGAACCTGGTTCGAAACCGGGGAAGAACGGTCCTGACCGCGACGGGAATCGCGATCGGCGTCGCGACGATCGTCGCCCTCCTCGCCCTCACCCAGGGACTGAAGGAGAGCGTCGGAGGGCTCAGCAACCTCGGCGGGGCGGACCTCGGGCTGTTCCAGGCCGGAGTCGCCGATCCGACCGCATCGGTGCTGCCCAAGTCGCTGCTGCCAAAGGTCAAGGCGGAGCCGGGCGTCAAGGACGCGGCGGCGGTCCAGCTCGTGACCGGCGCTCTGCCCGAATCCTCGTCGGCGATCGTCTTCGGGGCCGATCTCGCCAGCTTTCCGGTGCGCCGCCTTGTCTTCACGGAAGGCCATCTGGGGCGCGGGAACGAGGTCAGCGTCGGCGACGATTTGGCCGGTCGACTCGGCCTCGAACCCGGCGACGAGATCGTTCTCAAGGGTCTGCGGTTTCCGGTGGCGGGCGTCTATCACGGGGGGGTCGGATTCGAGGACAGCGGCGTCGTCGCGGAGTTCCCGGTCACCGAACGGCTGGCCGGCGGCAGCGGGGTGACGACGATCGCCGTGACCCTGGAGCGGGACGCCTCCGCGGATTCGGTAAGTGAGGAGTTGCGCCGCGCCTTCCCGGGGACGACGACGATCTCCAACCCCGGTCAGGCCGCCCGAGCCAACCCCGGCTTCGAGATCGTCACCAAGGCGGTGCTCGTGATCGCCGTCCTCGCTCTAATCCTGGGCGCGATCGCCGTCACCAACACGATGACGATGGCGGTGCTGGAGCGACAGCGCGAGCTGGCACTGATGTCCGCGATCGGGTGGAGCCCCAGCCAGATGGCGTCGCTGGTGATCGGCGAGGGAGCAGGCGTCGGCCTGGTCGGAGCCGGGATCGGGGTCGTGGTCGGAATCGCCGTCAGCCAGCTGATCGTCAGCCTGCTGTCGGCCGGCGCTTTCGTCAGCCCGGTGCTGACTCCGTGGGGACTGGGCCGGGGCTTCCTGGTCGGCGTCGCGATCGGAGTACTCGGGGGGATCTACCCCGCCTGGCGCGTCATTCGTCGGCCGCCGGCCGAGCTGCTCGGGCGGTTCTAGGCGGCCCGCCGGCCTCGATCGAGCCGTCGACCATTCGGATCACGCGGTCGGCGCGGGCGCCGAGCCCACTGTCGTGGCTGGCGATCAGGAGGGTCATCCCGCGCCTCTCCCGGGCGCGGTCGAGCACGGCGAGGACGAGGCGGCCGCTCTCGGTGTCGAGCGACCCGGTCGGCTCGTCGGCGAGCAGGAGTCGCGGCTCGTTGGCGAGAGCGCGCGCCACCGCGACCCGTTGGCGCTCGCCGCCCGAGAGCGTCGCCGGGCGCTCCTCTGCCCGCTCCCGCAGCCCGACCTCGCTCAGGAGGGCCATCGCACGGCGGTGCCGCTCGACTCTGGGCGCCCCGGCGGCGATCATCGGCAGCTCGACGTTGGCGCGCGCCGTCAGCATCGGCAGCAGGTGGTGGAGCTGGAAGACGAAGCCGACCGTGTCCCGCCTGTAGGTGGAGGGGCGCTGGAGATCTGTGACGGAGACGCCGTCGACCAGGACCCGACCGGAGTCGGGACGGTCGATCGCCGCGATCACGTTGAGCAGGGTGCTCTTGCCGCAGCCCGACGGGCCCGTGATCGCGACCACCTCCCCAGCGGCGATGCGCAGCGAGACGTCGCGGAGGGCCTGGATCCGCCCGGCGAAGGTCTTCGAGACCCGGTCGACCTCGATCGCCGCACCCTTGAGGGAAGCCGGACTCGCCGCGGTGGGGGACAGAGGTCGCAGGTCTCGATCTTCTCAGCTGGCTGGAATCAACCACCTGGGGCATTCGTAGTTTCCTGCAGCAAGCTCCGCCGTCTGCGCGATGATCGGCCGCTTCGCCGCGCCGCAGTAGCTTCGCTGCAATCCACGGCGAAGCTTCGGCTTTACCCCGATGTCCGTCGCGATCGCCGCCGATATCCTCAGGGCATGGCTGAGCTGAGCATCATCGAGCGAAGTATCGAGAAGGCCCATATCTGGCTTAACGAGGTGGCCGAGCAGTTGGGGACTGAGGACCGCCAGGAGGCCTACCGGGCACTGCGCGCCTACCTTCATGCCTTGCGTGACCGCCTTCCGGTGAACGAGGCCGCGCAGCTCGCCGCCCAGCTTCCCGAGCTGATCCGAGGCATCTACTACGAGGACTGGAAGCCCGGCGCGACCCCGGTCAAGTACCGCGGGTTCGACGAGTTCCTGAAGCGAGTGGCCAAGGAGGCCGTGCTGGATGGCGAGACCGAGGCCTCCTACGCTGTGAGCGCGGCGGCGATCGTGCTGCGACGCCACGTCTCCGCTGG
>DATAIY010000281.1:0-19797 GCA_036262475.1 Solirubrobacterales bacterium | reverse complement strand
GGTCATGCCGCCGACCAGGACGACGTGGTCGATGGTTGCATCGGCATCGTCGAGAGCCCGTTTGACCGGGCCGACGATTCGCTCCAGCAGCTCGCCGGTCAGCTCGTTCAGCTTCGAGCGGCTGAGCTTGAGGTCGAGGTGCTTGGGCTGGCCCTCGACCGCGGTGATGAAGGGCAGGTTGATCTGCGTCTCCTGCGTCGAGGAGAGCTCGATCTTCGCCTTCTCCGCGGCCTCGTAGAGGCGCTGCAGCGAGTTCTTGTCCTGCGAGAGGTCGACGCCTTGGTCGCGTTTGAACTCGGCGACCAGCCACTCGACTATCGCCTTGTCCCAGTTGTCGCCGCCGAGGTGGTTGTCCCCCGCGGTCGACTTCACCTCGAAGACGCCGTCGCCGATTTCCAGCACGGAGACGTCGAAGGTGCCGCCGCCGAGGTCGAAGACGAGGATCGTCTGGTCGGCTTTCTCTTTGTCGAGGCCGTAGGCGAGCGAGGCCGCGGTGGGCTCGTTGATGATCCGCTTGACGTCGAGGCCGGCGATTTTGCCGGCGTCCTTGGTCGCCTGACGCTGGTCGTCGTTGAAGTAGGCGGGGACGGTGATCACGGCGCTGTCGACCGTTTCGCCGAGCTTCGCTTCGGCGTCGGTCTTCAGCTTCTGGAGGATCATCGCGCTGATCTCCGGCGGGCTGTACTGCTTGTCCCGTACGTCGACGCGCACGTCTCCGTTGTCCCCGGCGACGACCTCGTAGGGGACAATCGTCTCCTCCTCTTTGACCTCCGCCTCCTTGCGGCCCATGAACCGCTTGATCGAGAAGATCGTGTTCTCGGGGTTCATCACCGCCTGCCGCTTGGCCACGGTCCCGATCAGCCGCTCGCCGCCCTCCGTGAAGGCAACTACGGACGGGGTCGTGCGCCCGCCCTCCGCGTTCTCTAGGACGGTCGGCTCGCCGCCCTCCATCACTGCGACGCAGGAATTGGTCGTGCCGAGGTCGATCCCGATCGTCTTTGCCACTTTTTCGCGTACCTCCAGGGGTTTCGTTGTTCAAGCCTAAGAAATCTGAGTGGCAGTATGGCAGATCCCGGGAGGATTGCAAGCACGAGAATGGGAGGGCGCCCTCGCGGCGCCCTCCCGGTCCAAGCTCCTGCCGCCGAGGGCTATCAGCGGAGGAAGGCCAGCGAGCTGAACAGGCCCGCGTGATCGGAGTCCCAGTACCCGTTGGTCTTGCTCCGACCGGTCACGACCGAGGAGATCAACTTAATTTTCTTCGGCGCGTTGGTCAGGATGTGGTCGACCTTGTGGTTCAACTCCGACTTGGCGCCGGTCGTGAGATCGTAGGAGCTGTCGATGCAGCATCCCGTCGGCTTGGTCGCCGAGCGCTCGCGGAAGCCGGCCTTGGTGATCACCTTGTAGGCCTGCCCGTCTCCCGGCTTGACTTCGGTCTTGATATCGGAGTTGAGGTCGCCGACGAGGACCACCGGCAGTTTGCCGGTCGCCGGACCGCCGGGGGCCACCAGTTCCGCCGCCTGCTGGGCCCGCACGCTCGGGTATTCGGCCTCGTTGTCGAACGCCTCGAGGTGGGTGTTGACGAAGTGGAACGGTTTGCTGCCCCGCACCGTCGCGTCGACGCTGGTCCAGCCGCGGGTGACCGGGATTTCCTTGCTGCCGGCGACTTTGACGATCAGCAGGTGTCCGAAATTGCCGCTCTTCGGGTTCGAGGTGCTGACGCCCGACTTGAGCCGGGCGAGGATCACGTCGCGCATCGTCAGCCGGCCGTTGACCTCGGCGTTCGCAAGAAGGCCGGTGCCCCCACCGGGCCCGTCGCCCGGGACGCCGTTGGCGTCGGCCGGAGCCTCGAAATCGAACTCGTTCTGGACGACGACCGGCTTGTAGAGCTGCCCACCTTTGTTCAGCTGGTCGAGCAGCAGCTGCAGGAAGTCGTACTTGACGGTGGTCGCTTCGGGTTTGTTTGACAGCACCGGTCCCAGCGAAGGCGGCGCGGTCCTCCAGAGTGCGACCTCCTGCAGGCCAACCAGATCCGGTTTCTCGCTGAGGATCTCCTTGGCCAGGCCCTTGGCGCGGACCGGGAAGTTGGTCGCTTCGACCTGGCGCACGATGCCGCCGTTGGCCTCGAAGAAGGACGCTTGCGAGGTTGACTGGAGGGCCGGCGTCAGATCCGCCCCCAGGTAGAGGTTGCGGGTCATCACGTTGACGACCTTGCCTTTGGGGCCGGCGCCTTTCGCCTGCGCGATGCCGGCGAAAGCCAGGCAGGCGATGGCGGCGGCCAGCAGCGATAGGACGACCGTACGGGTCGGTGCGATTCGGTGGATCAAAGCTTCGACTCCTTCTGGTTTCCCGCTGCGCCCTGGCGAGCGGTTGTGAACGAAATGGCGCTCCCCGACGCCGTACTTCACACAACCAACCCTAGGCGAGATCGCTTCGGTACAGGCGCTGGGCTCAGCCTTCGCCGGCCGTGTGGCCGACGAATTCGGCGACTTCCTTGGCCTGCTCTTCGTTGAGAATGCCGCCGGGCATGCGTCCAGGGGTGGAACTGTCGACCCCGTTTTCGACCGCGTTCAGGACCCGGCCTTCGGTTGCTTTGATCGTGTCCTTCGCGGTTTCCCCGGTCGGGGGCCCGGAGGGAGCCAGCAGTTCGTCGAGGTTGGGCCCGTAGTTGCCGTCGGTGCCGGCTGAGTAGAGCGTGTGGCAGGTGCCGCAGTTGGTCTGGAACAGCGACTGGCCGCTCTTCAGGTTGGAGGCGACCTGCTGGTCGCCGGTCTGGGCGTCGCCCTTCGAATGGAAGGTCAGCCAGGGGATCACGACCGCGAGGACCACGACCAGCAGACCGAAGACGATGAAGGTGCGTTTGCTCATTGAGTGTCTGGCGCCGGCCCCCGAGGTCGATCCCGCCGACCGGCGGCGCGGATATTACTGGCGCTCTCTCGTAGAGGCATCGCTCGCGCTTTGCTCACTCGCGCTCATCATCATCGGAGATCTCGCCCACTCGCTCCGCGCTCGTCGCGGTACCAGGGGCACATCCGCCGCAGAGCGCACTCGTCACAGCGCGGCTTCGGGCGGCAGAGCGTGCGCCCGTGGCGGATCAGGTTCATGTGCAGCTCGTAGGCGTCCTCGGGGTCGACCACGGCCAGCATCTCCTCGTGGGCACGCTCGAAAGAGGCTTTCGGCGGGAACAGGCCCAGTCGCCCGCCGACTCGGTGGACATGGACGTCGACCGGGATCTCGGGGATGCCCCAGGTGAAGATCAGTACGCAGGCGGCGGTTTTGCGCCCGACCCCGGGCAGCGAGAGCAGGAACTCGAGCGACTCCTCCCGCGGCGCCGTCTCGGTCCAGTCGAGGTCCGGACTCTCGCCGAGCCGCTCGAGGATCGCCTGGATCCGCGGCGCCTTCTGCTGACCGAGCCCGCCCGCCCGGATCGCCTCCTCGACCTCCTCCACCGGCGCGTCGCGGACCTGCTCCCAGGAAGGGAAGCGCTCGCGCAGGGCGGCGAAGGCGCGGTCGCGGTTGCGGTCGTTGGTGTGCTGGGAGAGCACCGTCTTGACCAGCTCGGCGATCGGATTCCGGTGCGGCTCGTTGACCGGCTTCCCGTACATCTCCCGCAGTCGGTCCCGGATCGCCCGCACGCGCCGCCGGTCCGGTCGCCTCCAGCTCATCGAGGGGACCCTAGTGGCCGGTTAACCGGCGGATTACAATTGGCGTCGTGTCTCGTGCGCTCGCCCGCATCTCCGCCAGGCTGCCCAGAGGTTGGGGTGACGCCGGGCGCCAGATCGGGATCCTGATCGGCGTCGACCTCGCCTACGAGCTGGTCCGCGGGATCGCCGACTCCCAGCGCGCCGGCGCGATCGCCCACGGCAGCCAGGTGATCGAATTCGAGCAGACGACCCACACCTTCTTCGAGCCCAGCATGCAGGCGTTCTTCCTGCCCGCGCACTGGCTGATCGACGTCGCCAACCAGCTCTACCTCAACGCCCAGTTCTCGATCACGCTCAGTTTCCTGGTCTGGCTCTACCTCTTCCGCAACGAGTCCTACTACTTCGTCCGCAACATGTTCGTCGCCTCGATGGGCCTCGCCCTGATCGGCTACACGTTCTATCCGACCGCGCCACCGAGGATGTTCCCCGAACACGGCCTCGTCGACACGATCACCGACTTCTCCAGCGTCAACCATGACTCGGCCCTGGCGAAAATCTTCATCAATCCCTACGCGGCGGTGCCCAGCATGCACTGCGCCTTCGCGCTGATGATCGGCGGCACCGGTGTGATGGTCTGTCGCCACCGGTTCTCGAAGGCGTTCTGGGCCTTCTGGCCGCTGCTGGTCGCCTGGGTCGTGATCGTTACCGCCAATCACTACTGGGTCGACGTCGCGCTTGGCTGGATGGTCGCCGTGGCCGCCGCCGTGATCGCCCACAGGCTGATCGCCCCGGCCCGGCCGGAGGCATGGTCTTGGCGAACGTCGACTCGACAAGAGGCCGAGGCGTAGCCCGAAATTCCTGGCCTCGGCACCCCAACCTCCCTGCAACCGTCTAGCCTCACGTCAATGGAACCCTCGGCGCCCCCAAGGGCCCCCGGTGGTCGGCGCGACGGCCACGCGGCGAGCCGCAACGGGCAGGAGCTCCGTTCCTACGCCCGCGAGCGCCTGATCGAGTCCCGCCTCACCCCGAACGCGATCTCGATGGTTGGCCTGGGCGGCAACCTGGTCGCCGCCGTGCTGGTGACCCAGCGTCTCTTCTTCCTCGCCGGCATCGCCTTCATCCTCGGCTCGGTGATGGACACCCTCGACGGGCGCTACTCGCGGATGTCCGGCAAGGGCACCCTCTTCGGCGCCTTCCTCGACTCGACCCTTGATCGCATCGAGGAGGGCATCGTCCTCGCCGCCGTCGCCGGCTACTTCGCCTCGCGGGGAGAAGACTTCGCCGCGGCGATGTGCGTCGTCGCCGTGCTCGGCTCGCTGATGGTCTCCTACACCCGCGCCCGCGCCGAGGCGCTCGGGGTCGAGTGCAAAGTCGGCTTGGCGACGCGGCCGGTCAGGGTGGTGCTACTTTCGATCGGCTTGGTCTTCGCCAAGGGCGCTGGAATCGGAGATTTCGAACTGCTGGCGCCGGCCATCTACGTGATGGCCGCCCTGACCATCTTCACGGTCTTCCAGCGGGTATGGCATGTGAGAAACGAGCTTCTTTCCGCCGAGGCCTCCGGCGCCCCGGGCGACGGCGAGGCGGAGGAGCTGTAACCAGCAAGGCCGCGGGGTGTGTTCAGCCACTCAGCGCGATCCAGGAGGATTTCTAATTTCATGAGCAAGAGCAACGGAGCAAACGGCAGCACGAACGGCGTCGCCCGCACGGACGAGAAGGTCCGCGTCGCGATCGTCGGCGTCGGCAACTGCGCCAACTCCTTCATCCAGGGCGTCCACTACTACAAGGACGCCGATCCCGGCGAGGAAGTTCCCGGCTTGATGCACGTCGAACTCGGCGGCTACCACGTCCGCGACGTCGAATTCGTCGCCGCCTTTGACATCGACGCGGAGAAGGTCGGCAAGGACCTCTCGGAGGCGATGTGGTCGGGCCAGAACAACACGATCAAATTCGCCGACGTGCCCCCGGTCGGGGTCAAGGTCGAGCGGGGGATGACCCACGACGGCCTCGGCAAGTACCTGAAAGAGAAAATCACCAAAGCCCCGGGGGAGACCGCCGACATCGTCGGCATCCTCAAGAAGACCAAGGCTGACGTGCTCGTCTGTTACCTGCCGGTCGGTTCCGAGGAGGCGACCAAGTGGTATGTCGAGCAGGCGCTCGCGGCCAGGGTCGGCTTCGTCAACTGCCTGCCGGTCTTCATCGCCCGCGAGGACTACTGGGACAAGCGCTTCCAGGAGGCCGGTCTGCCGATCATCGGCGACGACATTAAGTCCCAGGTCGGTGCGACGATCGTCCACCGCCAGCTCGCCCGCCTCTTTCACGACCGCGGGGTGCGGATGGAGCGGACCAGCCAACTCAACGTCGGCGGCAACATGGACTTCTACAACATGCTCGAGCGCGAGCGGCTCGCCTCCAAGAAGGAGTCGAAGACCAACGCAGTCACCTCGATCATGGGCCATGACCTGCCCGCCGAGGACGTCCACGTCGGCCCCTCCGACTACGTCCCCTGGCTGACCGACCGCAAGTGGGCGCACATCCGGGTCGAGGGCAAAGCCTTCGGCGACGTGCCGCTGACGGTCGAGCTCAAGCTCGAGGTCTGGGACTCGCCGAACTCGGCCGGCGTCGTGATCGACGCCGTCAGGCTGATCAAGCTGGCGCTCAACAACGGCATCGCCGGGCAGCTCGACGGGCCCTCCAGCTACCTGATGAAGTCGCCGCACACCCAGCGGCCCGACGACGAGGCGCGGGAAAAGACCGAGGAGTACATCGCGGCCAACGCTCGCGGCAAGTCGGTGGCGAGCGAGACCGCTCTCGCCGACGCGCCGAGCACCGCACAGGCCTGAGCCGGGGAGCCTGCTGCCGGCGGGCTCCTATGCTTGGCTTCTACCGTGCCTGACGCACCGCTCTCCATCGCCCAGGTGGCGCCCTTCCGGCGCGGTGTCGAGAACCCGATCAACGAGTTCGCCGATCGCGTCACCGAGGAGCTTGAGCGCCGCGGCCACGAGGTCCTGCGGCTGGCGACCGGTGATCCGGTCAAGAAGCTGCTGAAGTCGAACCCGTTCGACATCGTCCACGTCCACGAGCCGTTCGCCCCCAGCGTCGCCTCGGCGGCGCTGCGGCACTCCTTCGCCCTCAACGTCGCCACCTTCCATGCACCGCAGGAGCGGGTGCTCTCGACCCACCTCGCCCGCCCCCTGGTCGAGATCTTCTTCGGCCGGATCGACGCCCGCACGGTGACCAGCCCGGCGACCGCCCGGCTGCTGGAGAGCTACTTCCCCGCCTCCTACGAGCTGGTCGAGCCGGCCGCAGCGGAGCGTGACTGGGCCGCGGTCGCGGTCGAGATGGAAGCTCTCTACCGTCGGCTCGTTGCCCGCCGTCACGACGACAGCGGCGATCCCGAGCTGCGGGCGCGGATCTCACGGCGCGAGCTGATCGAGATCGACCTGCACATGCACACCGACCACTCGACCGACTGCGCCACTCCGGTCGACGTGCTGCTGCAGACGGCACGCGACCGCGGCCTCGGCGCGATTGCGATCACCGACCACAACGAGGTCTCTGGGGCGCTTGAGGCGCGCCGCATCGCCGCCGAAATGGGCGACATCAAGGTGATCGTCGCCGAGGAGGTGAAGACGGCCGAGCAGGGCGAGGTGATCGGCCTCTTCCTCGAGGAGAAGATCCCAAAGGGGCTCTCGATGGCGGAGACGATCGCCGATATCCGCCGCCAGGGTGGGCTCGTCTACGTGCCGCACCCGTTCGACCGCTTCCACTCGGTGCCCGACTACGAGCACCTGATCGACATCGTCGAGGAGGTCGACATCCTCGAGGTCTTCAACCCGCGGGTGGCTGTGACCGCCTTCAACGAGGAGGCCGAGCGCTTCGCCGGCAAGTACCGGATCGTCCCCGGCGCAGGCTCTGACAGCCACGTCGCCCAAGGGCTCGGCAGCGTCCGCGTCCGGATCCACGACTTCGACGGCCCGGCCGAGTTCCTCGAGGCGATGCGCGATGCCGACATCACCCGCAAGCACAAGAACCTGGTCTACGTGCAGGCATTGAAGCTGCTGCAGACGGCAGGCCGCCCGAAGGCGCCAAAACGCCGCGTTCCCGACGCCAAGCCGGTGCGCGGCGGCAAACCTCGCAAGCGCGGATCGGCGAGCAAGAGCTGATGCAGGCGAGGCGAGGCAAAGGAGCCGCGCCCGGCTCGTCAAAGATGGAGTCGCCGATGCGAAGCACCGACGACGAGATCCGCGAGAAGTACCTCGAGCGAGCGATCCGCGAGCTCAATCAGATGACCCGGGAGATCCAGGACTGTCAGCACTGCCCGCGCGGCAAGCTGATGCCGGTCCTCGGCTCCGGCCATCCCCAGGCCGACGTCTTCATGCTCAAGCAGGCGCCGATGACGGCGGAGATCGAGGAGGGCGTCGCCTTCTACGGTCGCGCCGGCAACGCGCTGATGAAAAGCTTCAAGCGCCTCGGGATCGATCCGCTGGTCGTCTACGGGACCCTCTGCGTCAAATGCCCAATCGCCGAGCCCGACCTGGCGCCGCAGGAGTGCGTCGCCCGCCTGGTCGAGGAGCTGGCGATCGTGCAGCCGAAGATCGTCGTCGTCATGGGCGAGCCCGCTCTGCGCATCCTCAACGGCCTCCAGGTCCCGCTCTCGCGGTCGGTCGAGCAGCGCGAGGGCGAGATCCAGGCCTTCACCCCCACCATCGACGCGCTCTACGTCCCGGACATCGACGTCTCGCTCGACGAGGAGGGGGCCAAGCAGCGCTTCTGGCGCGCCTTCAAGACCCTCGGCCTCTGGTACGAGGATCTACCGCCGTACTGACGGCCGCCTCGGGTGATTTCCGACGCTGAATCTGCAGTTGACCCCGCTATAGGCGGGTAAACGAAGACTCGGCGACTGAGCCAGCGCCGGGGCTGGTTTGGGATCCGTCGTACAGCTGTCTACGGGGCGGCGGCTGCGGCGACCGCGGTCATCGGCTCGAGCTTGGCGCTGGCCAGGCCGCGGACGACGATCGTGTCGAGGGCCTCGTAGGCGGCGAGCTGAGTCTCGGCGTCGGCGGCGTCCGCGGCGGCGACGCCAACGGTGCCCTCGGGCTCGCCGAGGCGGTCGAAGTGGTCGCGGTAGCCCTTGTGGAGGTCACGGTAGAAGGACTCCTCCTTGGCGAGGCGCTCGGCGGCGTCGGGGCCGACGGCGGTGCGGACGTAACCGAAGACGGGCGGGGTCTCGCGAGCGGCCTCGGCGGCTCCTGCCTCGACCTTTTCGCGGGCGCCCGCGGCGAACCCGGGGGTCATCCAGTTGAAGAAGGCGCCGTCGTACTCGGCACCGGCCAGGGCACACATCTTCGGGCCCATCGCGGCGAGGACGAGGCGGACGCCGGGGAGTCGCTCGCGCAGCTCGGGAAGGGACTCGCGCATCTTCGTCAGCGGCTTCTTCGAGAAGCCGGCGCCGACGCCGAGCCAGAGTCGCGCCGGGTCGAGCCCGACCCGCTCGATGTCCGCCGCGATCGCCTCCGGCGGGGTGCGGTCGACGGCGATCACGCCGACGCCGAGGTCCAGACGCGGCGCTGCCTCGGCGAACACGGCCAGCGTCTCCAAGCCCTTGGCGCCGGGATGGTCGTTGGACCAGATCGAGTCGTAGCCGAGCTCCGCGCAGCGGGCGGCAAGTGGGCCGGCTACGCCGGGATCGAGCCCGGCCGCGACTCCGAAGGCCCTGCCCATCTCAGGAATCCCCTCCGCCGGCCTTCTCGAAGAGGGCGACGCACTCGATGTGCGGGGTCTGGGGAAACATGTCGACCGGCCTCACCCGCTTCAGCCTATAGCCGGCCTCGGTGAGCTGGGCGGCGTTGGGGGCGAGCGTCGTCGGGTTGCAGGAGACGTAGACGATCTTCTGGGCTTCGCACTCGAGCATGCGGCGGACGATTTTCTGCGAGAGCCCCGCCCGCGGCGGGTCAATCACGACCACGTCGGGGCTGCCGGCCCGCTCGACCAGCGACCGTATCCCGGTGCGGGCGTTGGCGGCGACGTACTGGGCGTTCTCGATTTTGTTGCGCTTGGCGTTGCGCTCCGCGTCGGCGATCGCCTCGGGGACGATCTCCAGGCCCCAGACCTCTCCGGCCTGCGCCGCCATCGTCAAGCCGATCGTGCCGATTCCGCAGTAGAGGTCGAAAACGCGCTCGCTGCCGCTGAGGCCGGCGAACTCGGCGACGACGGCGTAGAGGCGCTCGGCCATCTCGGTGTTGGTCTGGAAGAAGGCGCCGTAGGACATCTCCAGCTTCAGCCCGCAGAGCTCCTCGCGCAGCCGCTCTTCACCGAGCGCCCCGGTTGGGCCGGCGGTGCCGCCCGAGTCGCCCTCGATCGCGGTGTGGAGGTCGACCGGGGGCCGCGGCAGTCGCGAGGCCGAGGTGACGAGGCGGGTCTGAATCTGGCCGGTCCGGCGACCCTCGCGGACGACGAGGTTTCGCAGGATCCCTTCTTTGGAGCGGCGGTCATAGGCGGCGACCGACTCCAGCCGCGCCCAGTCGCGAACGGCGTTGCGGGCGGCGTTGCCGGCCTCGGAGGCGAGCTGGCAGTCGTCGATGTCGACGATCAGGTCCCAGCGGCCGCGGGCGTGAAACCCGAGAGTCGCCTCGCCGTCGCTCTCGCCGAAGGAGTACTCGAGCTTGTTGCGGTACCGCCACTGTTCGTCGGCTGGCACGATCTCCTCCAGCTCGAAGCCGTCGAGGTCGCCAATCCGTCGCAGGGCCTCGCCGACCTGCTCCTGCTTGTGGGTCAGCTGGCTCTCGTAGGGAAGCCCCTGCCAGGGCGCGCCGGGACAGGGCTCGCCGCCGTGGACGCAGCGATCGGGGACCCGGTCGGCCCCCGCTCGCAGCAGCTCGACGGCCCGTGCCTCGGCGAAGCGCTTCTTGGCTTTCGTGACTTCGACCCGGACGCGGTCACCGGGGAGCGCCCCGGAGACGAAGACGACGAAGCCCTCTGCGCGGGCAAGGCCGCGCCCGCCGAAGGCGAGCGAATCGACCTCGACCTCGAGCAGCTCGCCGCGACGGGCGCCGCGGGCCGCCGGCTTCTCGCCGGTGGCCTGCGCCATCTAGCCGAGTTTTTTCCGCGCTCGCCGCGCTGCCTGCGTGGCCTGTTTGCGGACCGGCTCAGCCCGGCCGCCAACATCTTTGCGGGCCTGTTTGACAAGCCGCTCCAACTCGCCCAGCAGGGTGTCGGTCTGCTTGCGGCCGCGTTTGACCAGTTCGCTCAACAGGTTCTCGGCGTCGCTACGGGTCATGCGCCCGCGCTTGACCGTGTCGTCGATGACCTCCTGGATGCGATCGAGGCTGAGGGTGACGCTGTGCTCGAGGCTCTCGCGGAACTGGGCGACGCTCTTATCGAGTCCGCTGGTCGCCGTGCTGCTGGCTTTGGGGACCGATTTTTTGGCACTGGATTTGCGCGCCGGCGCTTTTTTTGCTTTCGCCGATGAGGCTTTCTTAGCTTTGACTTTCGGCTTCGCGCCGGCTTTCGCTTTGTTGCTCGATTTGCTGGCTGCTTCTTTTTCGGCCATTTTGACTTGCCTCCAGAGTGAATGTTTGCGCTCGGGTGTGTGCTCGACTATGTCAACTCCGCAGCAACAGTGGCTCGGCCGCTGCGAATCGTGCCTCCACCGGGGAGTGGTCGGAAAGGCGCAGCGCGCGTCCGTCGAGGGGAAGCTCGCGGCGCTCGGGCTCCCAGGCCGCCGCCGGCTCCAGCACCTCGAGCCCGCGGGTCAGCAGGTGGTCGATCGCGCGCGGCCCGGTCGGCCCCACCAGCCCGAACTCGTCGCGCAGGCGCTCGAAGAGCTCGGGGTTCTCGGCCGGTCGCAGGTTGAGATCGCCGCCGAAGATCAGCGGCGCTCGTTCGGCCCAGGCGGTCGCGGCGTGGGCCGCTTTCAGCAGGTCCTCCTCCGCCAGCACCGGCTGGTCGTTGGTCGAGTGCAGGTTGGCGATGCAGAGGCCCGAGGCGGTGCGGGTGAAGGCCATCGAGCGGCGCTCCGGCTGACCCTCGTGGATCGCCAGCTCGCGCCGCTCGGCAATTCCGCCGAGGCGTCCCGGCACCCGGATCAGGGTCAGGTTGGAGCCCCCCTCCCCCGAGGCCATCAGGTCTGGGTTCTGGCGGGCCAGCAGTTCCCGCAGCGGCCCCAGCGAATTGCGCGACGTCAGCACCCGGTGCCACTCGGCCCGGCAGGCCGCCGCCAGCGGCTCGGCGAAGCGCGGCGGGCACTCCTGCAGCAGGGCGACGTCCCAGGCCGCGCCGGACAGAAGCGTCGCGAACTCGGTCGTGAGATCGCGGTTCACCTGGACGTGGGTCTCGTTGTGCTCGTCGAGCCGCAGTAGCCGCGAGCGCCAGCTGCGCAACTCCGGGTCGGGCGGGAAATCCCGCCCGTGGAAGAGATTCCAGGCGATCGCTGTGAACTTCACGGCCCGTAGTATCCGCGGCTTGACGCGCAATTTCCTCACCGGCGAAGAGTTCGGCGCCTTCGAGCTCGGCAAGCTGCTCGACCGGGCACTGGAGCTGAAAGCCGGCCGCGGCGATCGCGTCGGCGCCGATTCGCTTGCCGGGCGCAGCGTCGCGCTCGTCTTCGAGAGGCCGTCGACGCGGACGCGGATCTCCTTCGAGGTCGGCGTCGCCGAGCTGGGCGCGACGCCGATCGTCCTGCGCGGCGACGAGATGCAGGTCTCCCGCGGCGAGTCGATCGGCGACACCGCGCGGGTGCTGTCGCGCTACGTCGACGCGATCGCGATCCGCTCCGGCTCCCATGAGGCGGTCGTGGAGCTTGCCAACGCCGCCGACGTCCCGGTCGTCAACGGGCTGACGCCGCTGCACCATCCCTGCCAGGCGCTGGCGGATCTGCTCACCCTGCGCGAGCGCTTCGGCGAGCTCGCCGGCCTCCGCCTCGCCTACGTCGGCGACGGCAACAACGTCGCCCGCTCGTTGGCGGTCCTCGGTGAGCTCGTCGGGGTCGAGGTCGTCGTCGCGGCGCCCCCCGGCTACCAGCTCGAGGAGGGCCACGGGGTGAAGCTGACCGGCGACCCGCGCGCCGCCGCCGACGGTGCCGACGCGCTCTACACCGACGTCTGGGTCAGCATGGGCGACGAGGTCGAGGCCGATCGTCGCCGCGCCGACCTGACGCCGTTCCGGCTCGACGGCGACCTCCTGGCGGCGGCCAAGGACAGCGCGATCGTCCTCCACTGCCTGCCGGCGCATCCGGGCGAGGAGATCTCCGCCGAGGTCCTCTACTCCGACGCTTCCGCGGTCTGGGATCAGGCCGAGAACCGTCTCCACGCTCAAAAGGCGCTGCTGGAGGCGCTGCTCGCCGCCTAGCACCGCTGCTTCCGACTATGTATCCACGACTCGAAATCGGCCCGCTGACGCTGCAGACCTTCGGCCTGATGTTCGCGTTCGCCTTCCTCTCGGCGGGCGCCCTGGTCTGGAGGCGGCTGCAGGAGATCGGCAAGCCCGCCGACTGGGCCTATGAGATGGGGTTCGCAGCGCTGATTGGGGGCATCGTCGGCTCCCGCGTCTACTTCCTCGTCCAGAACTACAGTGAGGTCAAGAACGACCTGCTCGGCAACCTCTTCTCCGGGGCCGGACTGGTCTGGTACGGCGGCGCGATCGGCGGCGCCCTCGCCGTCCTCGCCTGGGCCTGGTACCGCGGTTTCCTCGGTCTGACCCTGCTCGATGTCGCGGCGCCGGCGCTGGCACTCGGCTACGCGATCGGCCGCTGCGGCTGCCAGCTCTCCGGCGACGGCGACTACGGCAAGCCCTGGAACGGGCCCTGGGCAATGTCCTATCCGAACGGAACCGTGCCGACCGACCGCACCGTCCACCCGACCCCGATCTACGAGACGCTGGCGATGGGAATGGGCGCCTGGCTGCTCTGGCAGCTGCGCGACCGGGTCCGGGCGGGAGTCCTCTTCGCCATCTATCTGGTCTACGCCGGGACCGAGCGTTTCCTGGTCGAGTTCATCCGCCGCAACACCGAGGACTCGGTCGGACTCACCTCCGCCCAGCTCGAGAGCCTGGGGATGATGGTGATCGGAGCGATCTGGATCGCTATCGTGATCCGCCGGCACGGAGGCATCGGGCGCGAGACGGCGAACGATGCGGTGCAGCCTGCGGTATGAGCGGGCTACGGCGATCGATGTTAATCTTGCACAAGAACTTTGGAGCGATCAATCTAGGGAGGAATGGCGGGCAATGGCGGCTGTAGACACTCAGAGTCAGGAGGGGCCTTCGGCGAAGACCGTCAGCGCCACGCTCGACGCCGCCGCTGAGCGGCTCGCGGCGGCGGGCGTTGAGGACGCCCGCGCCGATGCCGAAGTGCTGGTCGCCGACGCGATGGGCCTCAAGCCTGCCGAACTCTCGGTCGAGAGCGCCGACGTAGTCGAAGCCGAGGTGGCGGAGGCGATCGAGGAGCGGGTCCGGCGGCGCGTCGAGCGCGAGCCGATGGCCTACATCCTTGGCCGCGCCCCCTTCCGCGGGCTCGAGATCGCCGTCGACGAACGGGTGCTCTGGCCGCGGCGCGAGACCGAGCTGCTGGTCGAGGTTGGCGTGGAATTGGCCCAGGGCGCGCGCGTCCACGAGGTCGGCACCGGCTCCGGGGCGATCGCCCTGGCGCTGATCGCCGAGCGGCCCGACCTCCGGGTCACCGCCTCGGACCTCTCGCCGGAGGCCGTCGAAGCCGCCCGTGAGAACGCCGAGCGCCTCGGCCTCGATCTCGAGGTGACGGTTGGCGTCGGCCTCCCCGACTCGCTCGAGGGCGTCGACCTAGTGATCGCCAACCTTCCCTACGTCACCGACTCGACCATCTTCGAGCGCTCGCCGGAGATCCAGCGCGAGCCGCGGATCGCGGTGACCGGGGACTGCGGTGAGGACGGCCTCGGTGTGATCCGAGGCCTGATCGCGGAAACGCCCTCTGGTTGGCGGCTGGCGATGGAGCACGACACCCACCACGGTCCGGCGATGCGCGAGTTGCTGCGCGACGCGACTACCCTTCAGGACTATGAAGGTGACGAGCGGGTGACTGTCGGCTTCGCTCCATGAAGCACGACCGCCTGCCATGAGCGAGGCCCCGCCGCAGGCGGAGCCGGGACCGGACCCCACGGCCGATCTGGCCACGGGCTCGACCGAGGATCAGCGCCGGGCGAAGATCGAGCGGCTGCGCGAGGCGGGGATCGATCCCTACCCGCACTCCTTCGAAGGGCGTACGAAGATCGCCGAGATCCTCGCCGCCCACGATCCCGCTGAGCTTGGGGAGGGGGAGCAGGAGGAGATCTCCTACCGGGTGATGGGTCGAGTTACCGGCAAGCGCGGCCACGGCAAGACGGCGTTCCTCGACGTTCGCGACATCACCGGCACGATCCAGATCTACGCGCGCCGCGACACGCTCGGGGAGGAGGCATTCGAGCGGATCGAGGACCTGGATATCGGCGACCTGGTCGGGATCGAGGGCGTGATCCACGTGACCAAACGCGGGCAGCTTGCGATCGGCGTCCGCGAGTGCACGCTGCTGGCCAAGGCGCTGCGCGACCCTCCGGACCTCTTCCACGGCATCTCCGACCCCGAGACCCGCTACCGCCAGCGCGAGTTGGACCTGATGGCGAACGAGACCTCGCGCGAGGTGTTCAAGACGCGGGCGAAGCTGCTGGCCTCGATCCGCGAGCACATGAACGAGCGCGGCTGGGTCGAGCTGGAAACGCCGATCCTGCAGCGGCTGACCGGCGGGGCCGCGGCGCGGCCCTTCGTCACCCACCACAACGCGCTCGACCGCGAGCTCTTCCTGCGGACCGCGACCGAGCTCTACCTGAAGCGGGCGATCGTCGGCGGCTTCGAGGATGTCTACGAGTTCGGCAAGTTCTTCCGCAACGAGGGAATGTCGCCCCAGCACAACCCCGAGTTCACGATGCTGGAGATGTTCGTCGGCGGCGCCGACTACAAGGGGGTGATGGCCTTCATCGAGGTGCTGGTCGCCAGCGTCGTCGAGAAGGTCATCGGCACCACCAAGGTCGAGCGCGACGGGCAGACGATCGACTTCGCCGCGCCCTGGCCGCGCGTCGTGCTGCGCGACGAGCTCCTGCGCGAGGCCGGCATCGATATCTACAAGGCGAGCCGCGACGAGCTGGCCGAGGTCGCTGGCGACGCCGCCGAGGAGACCGACGACTGGGCCGGCCTGGTCGACACGCTGCAGGGGAGATTGGTCGAGCCGAAGCTGATCCAGCCGACCTACATCATCGACCTGCCGATCGACATCTGGCCGCTGGTCAAGGTCCACCCGGACGACCCCAAGGTCTGCGAGGCCTTCGATGGGATCGTCGCCGGGATGGAGATCGTCGGTGGCGGCACCGACCTCAACGACCCGATCGAGCAGCGCCAGCGCTTCATCGAACAGCGCGAGCGGCAGGAATCCGGCGCCGAGGAGGATCCGCATCCCCACGACGAAGAGTTCGTGCGAGCGCTGGAGTACGGGATGCCGCCAGCGAGCGGCTGCGGCCTCGGCATTGACCGCCTGTTGATGATCATGACCGGCTCCAAGACCCTCCGCGACGTGATCATCTACCCGGCGATGCGCGAGATCCCCGGTAGCTAGAACGCTGAGCGCAGCAGGCCGCCGTCGATCGGGATGACGGTGCCGGTGATGTAGGCGGCGCGATCGGAGCAGAGGAAGGCGACGAGGTCGCCGTACTCCTCGGGGCGCCCGAGGCGAGCGGCGGGGACTTCGGCGCGCGCCGCCGCCTCGGCCTCGGCGAGCGAGCCGTCGCTGTCGGCGAGCCGATCGGTGGCGAAGCGGCCGGTGGCGACCGTGTTGACGGTGATCCCGTCGCCCGCGACCTCTTGCGAGAGCGTCTTCAGGAATCCAACCGCGGCCATCCGGTGGGCGTTGGAGAGGTTGAGATAGGGGATCGGCTCGCGGGTCGAGCTGGAGCCGACGTTGATGATCCGTCCCCAACCGCGCTCGCGCATCCCCGGTACGACGGCTTCGGCGAGGACCTTCGGCGCCAGCACGAGAGAGCGGTAGGCGTTCTCCCACTCGTCGGGCTCGTTGTCGAGGGCGCCGCCCAACGGCGGTCCGCCGGTGTTTGCGACGAGGATCTCCACCGGCCCGAGCGCGGCAGAGGCTTCCGCCGGAAGCGAGGCGAGCCGCTGCAGGTCGGAGGTATCGGCGATGAACGGCGTAGCCTGCCCGCCGATCTCCCGCGCGGCGTCCTCGAGGCGCTCGGACGAGCGGCTGCAGATCGCGACCCGGGCGCCTTCGCGCGCAAGAGCCCCCGCGATCGCCCGGCCTATCCCGCGGCTTGCGGCCATCACCAGCGCCACCCGTCCATCCAGTCCCAGCTCCACGCTCTTCCTCCGCTCGTCGCCAAGTTCAGCGGCCGATTCTCTCACTCGTTTGCCGTCGCGCCACCCGCGAACGCTCAATACCCGCTGCGCGGGTACAGTTCCCGGTGGGCGCCCGTAGCTCAGTGGTCAACGGTTCCTTTCGGGGGGCCAAAGAGCGTCGGTCTTTCAAGCCGAAGGTCGCGGGTTCGACTCCCGTCGGGCGCATTCCAGTCTGTGCCGCTGTGTGCCGATTCTTCCGGTTTCCTCGTCTCGCAGGCGTCGGCAACCGGTGGCGAATGTCCGTGCGCAGAGCGCACAACGCGAGGAGAGAGACAAAGGGAACCGTGCAAGCGGAACGACAGAATCTGTTGATCGGCGGCAGCTGGACTGGCGGCGAGTCGGGTCGAAGCTTCGAGAACCACAACCCGTATACCGGCGAGGTGGTCGGCAGCGCGGCGGCCGCGGGGCCCGAAGATGCGCGGGCCGCCGTTGACGCCGCCGCGGAGGCGTTCCCGAGCTGGTCCTCGACCCCTCCCGGCGCCCGCCGCGAGATGCTGGCAGAGGCGTCCCGTCTGCTGCTCGAGCGTGGACCGAAACTGGCGGAGACGATGACCGAGGAGACCGGGTCCACCTTCGGCTGGGGAATGTTCAACGTCGAGCTTGCCGCCGCCGTCCTGCGCGAGGCCGCCGCCCAGTCCTACGCCCTGGTCGGCGAAGTAATCCCCTCCGACGTGCCGGGCAAATTGGCCATGGGCGTGCGGCAGCCGGTCGGCGTGGTCGTCGGGATCGCTCCCTGGAACGCGCCGTTGATCCTTGCCGCGCGAGCGGTGGCGACGCCTCTGGCTTTCGGCAACACGGTCGTGCTGAAGGCGTCCGAGCAGTGCCCGCGGACCCATGCGGGCATCGCCAACGCGCTCGCCGACGCGGGCCTCCCACCGGGCGTTGTCAACTTCATCGCCAACGACCCCACCGACGCCCCCGAGGTGGTCGAGGCGCTGATCGCCCATGCACAGACGCGGCGCGTCAACTTCACCGGTTCGACCAAAGTCGGCCGGATCATCGCCGAGAAGGCGGGCAGGCACCTGAAGCGGGTGCTGCTCGAGCTGGGCGGGAAGGCCCCACTCGTGATCCTCGCCGACGCCGACATCGACCGTGCCGTTGCAGCCGCAAAGTTCGGAGCCTTCATGCATCAGGGCCAGATCTGCATGTCGACCGAGCGGATCGTGGTCGACGCGAAGGTGGCCGGCGAGTTCGCGGGCAAGCTTGGGGAGCGCGCCGCTGAACTCAAGGTCGGTGACCCGCGTGAGGCCGAGACCCAGATTGGTCCGCTGATCAACTCAGGCGCCCTCCAGAAGATCGAGGAGCTCGTCGACGACGCCGTCAGCAAGGGGGCCACGGTGGTCGCCGGGGGAGTGGCCGAGGGCCCCTGCTTCCAGCCGACGGTGCTTCTCGGAGTCGATCCGGGGATGCGGGTCTACCGCGAGGAGTCCTTCGGGCCGGTGCTCTCGATCATCCCGGTCGAGGACGAGGAGGAGGCGGTGCGAGTTGCCAATGACACCGAGTACGGCCTCGCCGCTGCGGTCTTCAGCCGCGACGTGTCGCGCGCGCTGGAAGTGGCGCAGCGGATCGAAAGCGGGATCTGTCACGTCAACGACTCCACCGTCCACGACGAGCCCCAGATGCCATTTGGCGGGGTCAAGGAGAGCGGTTGGGGACGCTTCGGAGGAAGCGCGGCGATCCAGGAGTTCAGCGAGCTGCGCTGGATCACGGTCCAGAGCCTGCCCCGCGAGTACCCGCTCTAGGCATCCGGGCAGCGGAACTCGAAGCTCGCGAAATCACCGAAACCATGCAGACCCGCGTCGCGATCCTCGGTGCAGGACCGGCCGGGCTTCTGCTCGGCCGGATGCTTGATTTGCACGGAATCGACAACGAGATCCTGGAGTCGCGCGGCCGCGATTACGTCGAGCATCGCCAACGCGCCGGCTTGATCGAGCAGGCCACCGTCGACTTCCTCGCCGAGATCGGCGTCGACAAGCGGCTCCGGCGAGAGGGCCTCGTGCACGGCGGAATCGAGCTGCGCTTCGACGAGGACATCGGATCGCGAAAAATGGACGAGTTGACCGGAGGCAGAACCGTCACGATCTACGCCCAAACGGAGATCGTCAAGGATCTGATCGCCGCTCGCCTGCAGCGAGGCGGTCCGCTGCTGTTCGATACCGAGGCGCTGGCTCTGGGCGATATCGACGACGAGCGACCGCGGGTCCGCGCCCACGCCGATGCCGGAGAGCTCGAGATCGAATGCGAGTTGATCGCCGCCTGCGATGGGTTTCATGGACTCGGACGGGCCGAGATGCCCAGCGCGCTTCTGCGGAGTGCCGAATGTTCCTACCCCTACGCCTGGCTGGGGATCCTCGCCGACGCCCCTCCATCCTGCGATGAGCTGATCTACTGTCACAGCGAGCGCGGCTTTGCTCTGCACAGCATGCGCTCATCCCGCGTAAGCCTCTATCTACAGGTGGATCCCGACGAGCGGGTCGAGGACTGGCCCGATCGGCGGATCTGGGACGAGTTGCACCTCCGCCTCGCCCAGGAGGGACGGTCGCTGACCGAGGGCCCGATCCTGGAGAAAAGGATCACGCCGATGCACAGCTTCGTGGCCTGGCCGATGCGCCACGGACGCCTCTTCCTTGCGGGTGACGCCGCCCACATCGTTCCTCCGACCGGTGCAAAGGGGCTCAATCTCGCCGCCTGGGACGTCCACATCCTCGGCGAGGCGATTCTCGCCTCTTTCGAGCAGGGGAACGACTCGCTGCTC
>DATAIY010000280.1:0-3218 GCA_036262475.1 Solirubrobacterales bacterium | reverse complement strand
ATGGAGCGGGTGCTGCGCTCGACCGAGACCGTCGTCGCCTTCGAGTCGCCGCGCCGGGTCGGCGAGTCGCTGGCGGCGCTCGCCTCGCTCGCGCCGGATCGCGAGGCGGCGGTCTGCCGCGAGCTGACGAAGATGCACGAGGAGGTCGCGCGCGGCTCGCTGGGGGAGCTGGCGCGGCGCTTCCGCGGCGACGTCAAGGGCGAGATCGTCCTCGTGATCGGCCCCGCCGCCGCCA
Source organism: Solirubrobacterales bacterium (assembly GCA_036262475.1). Classification (GTDB taxonomy): domain Bacteria; phylum Actinomycetota; class Thermoleophilia; order Solirubrobacterales; family 70-9; genus VAYN01. Next base: position 2,983 of record DATAIY010000280.1, on the reverse strand, counting down.
ACGAGCACGACAAAGACGTCGGCTTCGCCGTTGACGCGCTGCGTCACCTGGTCCAGTCCGGCGCCCGGCCTCGCGCCGCCGCCAGCGTCGTCGCGGCCTTGACCGGGACCAGGGCCAACGACCTCTACAAAGCGCTGACCGGGCGCGAGGCGAGGCGCTGACGATGGGCTACTACGTCACCACGCCGATCTACTACGTCAACGCCGAGCCGCACCTCGGCCACGCCTACTCGACGATGGCCGCCGACGTGCTGGCCCGCCATATGCGCCAGCGCGGCGAGGACGTCTTCTTCCTCACCGGCACCGACGAGCACGGCGAGCCGATCGAGACCGCGGCCGAGCGCGAGGGGATCTCGCCGCAGGAGCTGGCCGACCGCAACGCGGCCAAGTTCGAGGCGCTGATGCCGATCATCGACGCCAGCAACGACTTCTTCATCCGCACCTCCGATCCCCGTCACGCGGCGAAGGTCGCCGAGATCATGCAGCGGGTCTACGACAACGGCTGGGTCAACAAGGGCGTCTACGAAGGCTGGTACTGCCCGCGCTGCGCCGACTTCAAAACCGAGCGCGAGCTCGGCCCCGGCAACACCTGCCCGATCCACGAGATCCCGCTCGAGAAGGAACGCGAGGAGAACTGGTTCTTCCGCCTCTCCGCCTTCCAGGCGCAGCTCGAAGGCCTCTACCAGGAGCGGCCCGACTTCGTTGTCCCCGATTTCCGTCGCAACGAGGCGGTCTCGTTCATCAAGCAGGGGCTGGAGGACGTCTCGCTCTCGCGGCCGAAGCTGAAATGGGGGATGCGCCTCCCCTGGGACACCGAGCAGCGGATGTACGTCTGGTTCGACGCCCTCCTCAACTACGTCACGGCGCTGACCTTCGCCCGCGAGGGGGAGGACCTGACCGAGCGCTTCTGGCCGGCCAATCTGCACGTCATGGCGAAGGACATCCTCAAGTTCCACGCGGTGATCTGGCCGGCCCTCTGCATGGCGGCAGACCTCGAGCCGCCGCAGCGGATGGCGATTCACGGCTACCTGCTGATGGGCGAGAAGAAGATGTCGAAGTCCCTCGGCAACGTGCTCGACCCCTTCGAGGTGATCGATCGCTTCGGCTCCGACGCGCTGCGCTACTACTGCTTCCGCGAGGTCAGCTTCGGTCGGGACGGCTCGATCTCCACCGCAGGCTTCGAGGCTCGCTACGAGACCGAGCTGGCCAACGACTACGGCAACCTGGCGAGCCGGGTGCTGGCGATGGTCGAGCGCTACCGCGACGGCACCGCCCCGATCGCCGCCGTCGACGCCACCCTGGCCGAGGACTTCGAGGGCGTCGTGCCGCGCTTCAGCGAGCTGCTCGACCGGGCCGAGCTGAGCCAGGCGCTGGAGGAGGCCTGGAAGCTGGTCCGCCGCCTCAACCGCTTCGTCGAGGAGACGCAGCCATGGGTTCTGGCCAAGGACGAGGCCGATCCCGAGCGCCTCGACGAAGTCCTCTACAACCTGATCGAGGGGCTGCGGGTGACGACGCTGATGCTCGTCCCCTACCTGCCTCGCAGCAGCAAGACCCTGCTCACCGCGCTCGGCGAAGAGGGACGGGAGCTAGCCGATCTCGGCTCCCGCCCCGGCGGCCAGAGCGTCGAGCGGATCCCGGCGCTCTTCCCGAAGATCGACAGTTAGGCCAAGTCGGCGGCCAGACAGTCGGGGCCGAGCTGGTCGGGACTGGTGAGGCCGCAGAGCGCCATCGTCAGGTCGAGCTCGGCGAGGATCATCTTCAGCACCGTTTCCACTCCGGCCTGGCCCTCCAGCGCCAGTCCCCAGATGTAGGGGCGGCCGAGCAGAACCGCGTCGGCGCCGAGCGCGAGCGCCTTCACCACGTCGGCGCCGCCACGGACGCCGCTGTCGAACAGCACCGCAAGATCGTCGCCGACCGCCTCGGCGATTGGCGGCAGGGCGTCGAGCGAGGCGAGGGCGCCGTCGACCTGGCGGCCACCGTGGTTGGAGACGACGATCCCGTCGAGGCCCCGTCGCGCCGCCTCGCGGGCGTCCTCGATGTGCTGGATCCCCTTCAGCAGGATCGGCAGCGAGGTCATCTCGCGCAGTCCCGCGAGGTCGCCCCAGGTCAGCGAGGGGTTGGCCTGAACGCCGAGGAAGTGACCGGTGGCGGCGCCCTGGTCCTCCTCCGGCGTCTTCTCGAGGCCCTGGCGGAAGACCGGGTCTTGGAAGTAGTTGGCGACGCCCATGCCGTTCAGGAACGGCAGCCAGGCCTGCTGCAGGTCGCGCGGCTTCCAGCCCGGGATGAAGGTGTCGACGGTGACGACGATCGCTTTGTAACCGGCTCGCTCGGCGCGGCCGACGAAGCTCTCCACCAGCTCGCGGTCGTTTGCCCAGTAGAGCTGGAACCAGCGCGGCGCCTTGCCCCCCGCCTCGGCGATCTCCTCCAGCGTGAAGTGCGAGGCGGTGCTGGCGATCATCGGGGTGCCAACGGCGGCGGCGGCGCGGGCGCTCGCCAGCTCACCTTCCTCGTGCAGAACCTTCTGGACCCCGATCGGGGCCAGCATCAGCGGCGCCGGCATCGCCGTCCCGAGCACGGTCGTCGAGAGGTCGCGCTCGGCGACGTCGCGCAGCATTCGGGGCACGATCCGCCGGCGGCGGAAGGCCTCGGCATTGGCCCGCATCGTCTCCTCGCTGCCGGCGCCGGCGGAGGCGTAGTTGGCCGCCCGCGGCTCGATCGCCTCGACGGCGCGGCGCTCGAGCTCGGCGATCGAGACCGGGATCGACGGCGTCTCTCCGCCGAGTCCGCGTAGGTAGATCTCGCGGTAGTAGTCGGCGAAGTCCGCCATCGGGCAAGGATAGGCTGAGCGGCGCCGATGATCGACTCCCACACCCATCTCTTCCTCTGCGAGAAGCCGGAGGCCGAGTTGATCGCGGCGGCGGCGGAGGCGGGGGTGGAGAGGATGCTGAACATCGGCCTCGGCGAGGAGACGAACGCGGGGGCGA
>DATAIY010000279.1:0-4954 GCA_036262475.1 Solirubrobacterales bacterium | reverse complement strand
CGACGTTGACGATGACGGTGACTTGGTGCTCGACGACCTCGATCGCTCGACCGCGAGCGCGGCGCGCACCTCCCAGACCACACCGGCGGCGCACACTTCCCAGGCCACACCGGAATACCAGTTCCACTCGGTGCTGCCCCTCCCTCCGGAGAACGTGGTAAACGCCAACGCAGCGACCTTGACCACCGAGCAGGTCGACACGGCCCTCTCGAGCTGGGACTACCTCATCATCGGGATCCTGCCCGGCGACTCCGTGGAGCTCGACTGCGGGGGAAAGCCACCCCAATAACCCCAATGGCTGGCTTGGCGGCCTCAGCTACTGCACCAGAGGAGGCACCGGGCAGGTCTTCGGCGCTAACTGCTGTTGGCGGCCCGAATGGCCATCTTTCCCGGGCGTGCCCGGAGGGCCCTACGACCCCGACGGTGACGGCCTCGGAACGCCCCCTAACAACTCCTCTTCCCCGTCGCCCGGCTTCTTCTTCCTTTCCCACGGGGCCACGACCGCCCAGATAGGCACCGGCGACGTTGTGATCCAGCGGGTCACGACCGGCGGTGTGGAAACCCAGTTCCCCGCCACACTGCAATACGTCTTCGCGGCAACGCCTGCCCTTGCCTCCTACAGCGACACGGCCGGGAACTCAAGGACGGTCTCCTACCCGATCAGCCCAGGCGACCCAGGGACGCCCGGCAACGGATTTCCGCTAGGCGCCCTTCGGGCGAAGACGTGGTCTTGACGCTCACCTCCTAGCGGCCTCAGCACCGGCGTCTATCGGGAGATCCCCTACCGGCACCGGGCGAGTCGGGCACATGGACGGACATCGGCGGCCTCAACTACACGATGAAGGTGCAGCACCTCGGAATGCCAGGGACCGGGGGGCAGGAGGTCGCCAAGTTCTGCCCGCAGAGCACCTTGTCCACCACGGATCCAAACCTGACCGCCCTCACGCCCCAAGAGGTTTTCCCCAACAACTACCCCGGGTTCAAAGATTCGGCCCCCGATCGGCCCGCAAGCCCTGCGAATACCTTCACCTACACACTGAACCTCACCCAGTGCCTCGCGTCGCTGGGGGTCTCCTGGAGCTCGGGTGAGGAGATTCATCTCACGTTCGAGGGAGTCAGCCCCAATGCGGGCGGCGACGCCGAGGAGACAGTGGTGTTCAGGCGGCAATAGCGGAGGAGCGGTCCCCGTTGCCGGAAGACATGGGCGCGCCTAGCGGCGCCCCTTACCGTTACGGGGTCAGATACCCAAAGCGTTCCGCCCCATTTCGACAGGTCTGTACCTAGCGCCGCTCAGGGTCGCGGCTGCGGTCTGACCTTTGCCTACCGGACAGTTTGTCCAGGCGTACCGCACCATTTCGACAGGTCTGCATCTGCCGCCCCTAACCGTCGAAGTCCCGGCCGCTGAACCCCGTCTTTGGCGCCGCGCTAGCTCCGATTGCTGGCTCCACTTTCCGGCTGTTAGGCTGGGTTCGTGCTGGCAAGCTTCCAGATGCTGCCCGAGCAGCCAGCCGATGAGCTTCTGGATTCGATCCGGATTGCCGACGAACTGGGGTTCTACGGCTGCTACAGCGCCGACGAGATCTACCACAAGGACGGCTGGATGGTTCTCGCCGCCGGCACGCGGCAGACCGAGCGAATCAGGCTGGGACCGTGCGTCGCGCCCATCTACATGCGCGACCCGACCTACGTCGCGCAGCTCGCCGCGACCCTCGACGAGCTCAGCGATGGGCGAGCCGAGGTCGTCTTCGGGATCGGCAACATCGCAATGCTTCAGCAGTATGGAGTGAAGTGGAAGGGCACGCGTCCGATTGCCCGCCTGCGCGAGGCACACCAGGTTATGCGCACAGTTCTCGACGAGGGCTCGATCGATTTCGCCGGCGACTTCTACGTCTATTCCGGCGTCAGCACCGCAGCCCGGCCGGTCCAGGAGCACCTGCCGTTGAAGATCGGTGCCATGGGCGGCCCCAAGTCGATGGAGCTTGCAGGGGAGATCGCCGACGGCCTGCACACGGCGTGTGCGTACTCCACTGAGGCCCTGGCATACGCAGTCGGGTGCTTCGAGGCGGGCGTCGAGCGAGCGGGCAGGAGCCGGGACCGGCTCGACCTCGGTGATTCGCTACTCGGCGCGATCGCCGCTGACGGCGAGGCGGCGCGCCGGGCCGGCAGGATACTCGCGGCGTTCTACATCCCGTCAATGCCGCCCGCCCTGCTGGACCGCCACGGAATCGCCCTCGATGAGGTTGCCCCGATCAACGAGGCCTTTGCCGCCGGCGACGTTAAGCGTGCTCTCGCGGCCACCCCGGACGCGATCGCCGACCGCTTGGTTGTCGCCGGTACGCCCGACGACTGGCTGCGCTGGCTGACCGAGACCTACTCAGCCGCTGGCCTCGACCACGCCCTCGTCTCGTTCACCGATCCGTTCACGCTGCACTCCTGGGCCGGAGTCGAGGTCGACGGCCTACCCAAGCTTCCCGAGCAGATCAGGCTCTTCGGTGAGCACGTATTGCCGCAGCTCAGCTGAGGGAACTGCATCATCGTTTCGGAAGCCTTCGAAGAGCCCGGGCTTCCAGGAGTCGTGGCCCTAGGGTTGGCAATCGCGCGGGGTAGATTCCGAAACACTCGGATGGGCGAGCGTGGTGATCATGATCTGGTCGGTGGTGGTCAGCATCCTGGTGTTTCGCCGGAGCGACACACGCACTACAGCGCCCCAGGAGCTGGCAACCTCACCGGCCACCCAGCCTTGATTTGAAAGGGGGGGACGCGGCCACCGCCTCCCTAGGTAGTCGGCCTACGCCGGCCGCCGGGTGACATTCCCAAATACTCACCTGAACTAGGCGCCTCTCGCCACAATCGCTTTTCGTCCCAAGCATGAGCGCCGCCGAGTGCCGCGAACTGTTGTGCAATCTGGGAGAGCGGCGGTCTCGGCCGGCCCTGAGCCTGCGGCTGCTGGTTCGCCGAAGCAGCGGAAGTCTCGTGTTGACCGCTCCGTTTCGATCATTCCACCCTCTGGGTGCATACAGCAAGAGTGGTGGATTCGCGGCGAGCGGGCAGAGTCCCGCCCCGTCCATCACTAGCGAGATGGACGTGCGGCCGGCGATCAACCGGCCGACGTCGGCGTGATCGCCCCGGCGGGCGGGCTCGCGGACAGCCCGGCGCAGGTGCGCAAGCTGGCGTAGTGCGCCAGGGCGCGGCGGGCGGCGGCACCCTGGTCCACGATCGGCTGGCCAGTGCCGGAGACGACCGCGGGGATGAACCGCGCGGTCAGCGGCGGGTGCGGGTGCACGGTGAGCTTCAGCACCCCGGTGGCCGTGCTGTAGGAGTTCTCCCACCACAGGAAGTTGCCCATGCCGTAGGCGACGAACGTGTGGCCGAGCCAGCCCGAGCCCTGGAGCATGTGCGCGTGCGCGCCGATGATGATGCTCGCCCCCGCGGCGGCCAGCTTCGGCGCCAGCGACAGCTGGTTCTGGTCCGGGCAGGCCATGCCTTCCGTGCCCCAGTGCATGAACACGATGACGATGCGGGCGAGCCGTTTCGCGGCCCGGACGGCCGCGAGCGTCTGGCCCAGGTTGATCGCGTTGGCCTCGCCCGGCCGATTTGTCGTGGCCACCCAGGACGAGGCCAGCTCGGCTACCTGGGATACGCCGACGATCGCGATCTTCGTGCCGTTGATCGTCGTCACGTAGGGCGCCCAGGCCGCCGCTGCGTTGACGCCCGCGCCCACGTGAGGGAAATGCGCCGCCTTCGCCGCCGCGAGCGTGTCCGCCAGTCCGGTCTGCCCGTAGTCCAGGATGTGGTTGTTGGCCATGGTGACCAGGTCCACGCCGGCGTCGCGGAGCGCGGTGAAAGCGCCCGGCGTGGTGGCAAAGTGGTAGGTCTTCGGCTGCGGCTGGCCTCGGCTGGTGACCGGGGTCTCCAGGTTCACCGCCGTGAAGTCGGCCGACTTGAGGACGGAGGTGATGGGGCCGAATGTGGTAGCCGGATCCTTCAGCAGCCGCGCGACGCGCCCGGCGAAGTGCACGTCTCCGGCGAAGGCCAGCGTGATGTCACCGGAGGCCGCCACCGGGTGGCGGTCGGGCGCCGCCTCCGCGGCGTGCCTGGCGGGAGCGCTGGCCGAGCAGCCTGCGGTCAGCACCATCAGGGCGCTGGCCGTGACGATGAGCAGCCGCTGGGTTACCACGGGCTTTAGCCTACGTCCGCCGGACACCTTCCGTCTTCCTGGGCGCAGCCCGGGGGCCAAAGCCTGTCGCGCCCAAAAGGAGCGGCCTCGCGCGGCACACGCCGAGCCGTCGGTATCGCTCAATAAGAACAGCCTTCGGCTGCGCTCACAGACCGCTGGATCGGGCTAAACTATCTCCGGCACTGTGTATATGACGCAATTGCGGAGTGGCAGGCCAGGAAGCGAGACGTTCCGCTTAATGCGAATACGGTGAAGATCCTCAAGGACCGGCTCCTTCGGGTTGCCATGGAGATTCAAATGCGCACCCCAGAACCCACAGCGTCGTAAGCTGGCTCGCTTGACCGCCAGGGTCTGAGCGGCCCCACGCTGACTAGATAGCCCGGTGCAGGACGCTGCGCAGTGGTTTCACGGTCGAACCGGTCTCTCGTTATGGTCTAACCCCGGGTGGCTGTACAACAAACCGTCCCTTCTTGAAACTCACATCCGCAAGCCGCTCGGCACCGTCGCGCTCGATCAAGTCACCTCGGAGCAGGTTGCAGCCCTGATCGCCAGCCTGCGCAAAGACGGCAAGGCGTCCAAGACCATCGTTAACTGCCTGGCGCTCCTGGGACGTATCTTTGCTTACGGGCAGAAGAAGTCATGGTGCCGTGAAAATCCGTGCGCCCGGGTCGAGCGCCCGAAGGTCGCGCCGACCACCGACATTCGCTTTCTCGACCAAGACGATCTGTCCTCCCTTCTGGCCGCAATCGACACTGACGCCAAGCCGTTCGGCAAGAC
>DATAIY010000278.1:0-10996 GCA_036262475.1 Solirubrobacterales bacterium | reverse complement strand
GTGATCTCCTCGTCATCCTCAACCCCGACGCGGCGCCGCTGCCGGGCTTCGGCGAGGCGATCCGCCGCCCCTGGCTCGAGGGTCGCGGCTGGGCAGCGTGGCAGGCCCTCGTCGCCGAGGCGGGGGGGACACGGATCAATTCGGTCGGCAACCCCGTCCACTTCACCGGGATCGTCTGGGCCGGGGGTCATGGGCGCCCGATCGCCGAGGCTCCCGCCGCGGGCGAGGTGGTCGCCCTCTCCGGTGCCTGCCTGGCGATCCCGCTCGCCACCTGGCGCCAGCTCGGCGGCTTCCCCGAGCGGTTCTTCCTCTACCACGAGGACGTCGACCTCTCGCTGCGCCTGCGAATCCGCGGCGATACCCTCGGGATCGAACCCGCCGCGGTGGTCGCCCACGACTACGAGTTCGGCGCCCGTGAGCACAAGTGGCGCTGGCTGGAGCGAAACCGGCTCGCCTTCCTCGTCCGGGTCTACCCGGCGCCGTTGCTGATCTTGCTGGCACCGGGGCTGCTCGCCACCGAGCTGGCGCTGCTCGGCGTCGCCAGCTCGGGCGGCTGGGGGAGGCAGAAGCTGGCCGCGAACCTGGAAGCGCTGCGCTGGCTGCCGCGGCTGCTGGCGGAGCGGCGGCGGATTCAGCGCGCCCGTGCCGTCAGCAGCGCCGAGTTCGCCTCCTGGCTCACCCCCGACCTCGATTCACCCTTCATCTCCGGCGCTGCCCGCTCGCTGCCCGCGCGCCTGGCGCTGCGCAGCTATTGGCGGGCGGTCCGGATCCTGCTCGGTCGCCGCTAGGTCGGCTGCCGGGTCGGCCGGATCAGGATCTCGCTGACGTCGACCCCGGGGCCCTGCTCGAGCGCGAACATCACCGCTTTGGCGATGTCGGTGTCGCGCAGCGCCGAGTCGCCGGGGCTGTTGTCGAAGAACGGCGTGTCCGTCATCCCAGGCTCGATCAGCGTCACCTTGATCGCCGTGTTGTCGTGCATCTGGCGCAGCTCGCCGCGCAGAGACTCGCCGATCGCGGTCGCCGCCCACTTGGTCGCCGAGTAGAGCGAGCCGGGAAGCGCGGTGCGCCCCGCCGTGGAGCTGGTGATCAGGAAGTGACCGTTACCGCGCTCGAGCAGGTGGGGGAGGGTGGCCCGGATCGTCAGCGCCGCTCCGTAGACGTTGGTCAGGACCATCGAGCGCCAGTGCTCGACCGACTCCTCGAGGAATCCACGAGTGGCGCCGAAGCCGGCGTTGGCGAAGACCGCGTCGATGCGGCCATAGCGCTCCAGTGCCGTCGCCGCCAGCACCTGCACCTGATCCCACTCGGTGACGTCGCAGCGGACGGCGATCGCCCGCTCCTCGCCGCCGAGCTCCTTGGCCAGGGCTTCGAGCTCATCGAGGCGGCGCGCAGCCAGCACTAGGCGGTGGCTTGAAGCCGCGGCTCGGGCGGTCGCCGCGCCGATTCCGCTGCTGGCTCCCGTGATCAGCAGGACGGGCTGGTCTCGGTCGCTGGGAGCCACCGGGCGATTCTCGCAGATGGCCTTTGCCCGCCGGAACGGCTCGGCTTGCGATAATCCTGGAGTTCGTGGACCCCCAGCGCAAGCGGAAGATCCGGCTGGTCGTGGCGCTCAGCGTTGCCGTGCTGCTCGCGGTGGCGCTGATCTACACGTCGTTCTCCGCCTCGACCGAGGCGAAAGAGCCCTCACAGCTGCTCGGCGCCGCCCCCGGCACGAGCTATGAGATGACCGGCAAGGTGGTGCCGGGCTCGATTCGCCAGCAGGGAAGCGGCATCGCCTTTCGCGTAGTCGATCGCGAAGGAGAAGGCCAGAGCCTGCCCGTCAGCTACACCGGCACCGTCCCCGATCCGTTTCGCGGTGGCCGCGAGATCGTCCTGACCGGGGCGATGAAGAGCGGCACCTTCGTCGGCGAACCGGAATCCCTGATCACCAAGTGCCCGTCGAAGTTCACGACCAAGACCAATGACTAACCTCGGCAGCGCCCTGCTGGCGCTGGCGTTCCTGGCTGCCGTTTCCGCCGCGGTCATGGCTCTGGTCGGGCGCAACGGCGAGCGTCGCTGGATCGATCTCTCCCGCCGCACCGTCTACGTCTTCTGCGGGCTGCTGACGATCTGCGTGGTGATCATCGAGGTCGCCTTCGCGAATAACGACTTCTCCTTCAACATCGTCCAGCAGCACTCCTCGATCGAGACCCCGGTCTTCTACAAGCTGGCGGCGATGTGGTCGAGCCAGGAAGGCTCGCTGCTGCTCTGGGCCTGGGTTCTGTCGATCGTCTCCAGCGCGGCTCTGCTCGCGACCCGGAGCAAGCTGCGCGAGATCGTCCCCTGGGCGACCGCGATCCTGATGGGCGTCGCCGCCTTCTTCACCGGCCTGATGCTCTTCGCGCCCGACGTCAATCCCTTCGCCGGGTTGAGCCCGGCCCCGGCCGACGGCATCGGCCTCAACCCGCTGCTCCAGCACCCGAGCATGATGATTCACCCGCCGATGCTCTACTCGGGGTACGTTTCCCTCACCGTCCCCTTCGCCTTTGCAATCGGCGCCCTGATCACCCGCCGCCTCGACGCGGAATGGATCCGCTCCACCCGGCGCTTCGCCCTGATCGCCTGGGCCTTCCTTGGCTTCGGCCTGCTGCTCGGCGCCCGCTGGTCCTACACCGAGCTCGGTTGGGGTGGGTACTGGGCCTGGGACCCGGTCGAGAACGCGGCGCTGATGCCATGGCTGATCATCACCGCCTTCCTGCACTCGATCATGGTCCAGGAGAAACGGGGGATGCTCAAAGTCTGGAACGCCTGCCTGATCGTCGGCTCCTTCTCCCTGGCGCTGCTCGGCACCTTCCTGGTCCGCTCCGGGGTCCTGCAGTCGATCCACGCCTTCGGCGACAACACCGTCGGCCCCTACATCCTCGCCCTGATCGGGGTGGTGCTGCTCGGCTCGACGGCGTTGATCGTCTCCCGGCTCGACGACATGCGCTCCCAGAAGCGGATCGACTCGCTGGTCTCGCGCGAGTCGGTCTTCCTGATCAACAACCTGCTGCTCGTCGCGCTCACCGCGGTGATTGCCTGGGGCACCTTCTTCCCGCTGATCTCGGAACTGTTCACCGGCAACAAGGCCTCACTGGCGGCGCCCTGGTTCGATCGCTACACGACGCCGCTGGCGATCCTGCTCGTCCTCTTCACCGGGGTCGGACCGCTGCTCGCCTGGCGCCGGGTCAGCTGGTCCTCGGCGAAGCGGGTCTTCCGGATTCCGCTGATCGTCGGCGTGGTCGCGACCCTCGCCCTGGTGTTGTTCACCGACGCCGCCCACAAGCCCTGGGCGCTGGCGCTGTTCGGCTTCGCCGCCTTTGCCCTGACCGGCCTGGCCGGGGAGTTCTGGAACGGCGCCGCGGCACGGCGCAAGATCTCCGGCGGCTCGATGGCGGGCGCGCTGATCGCCGTCGTCTCCCGCAATCGCCGCCGCTACGGCGGCTACGTCATCCACATCGGGATCGCCGTCGTGCTGATCGGCATCGCCGCCTCCTCGAGCTTCCAGACCAATCGCGACGTCAACCTGCGGCCGGGCCAGAGCACCGTCGTCGATGGCCGCAAGATCACCTACGTGAAGCCGACCGCGAGCGTCAGTCCGCTGGCCTTCGCCGCCGGCGCGCTGCTGCGCGTCGAAAAGGGCGGCGAGACGTTCACGCTGCACCCGAGCACTCGCTACTACCGCCCGACCGGGGTGGCATCGAGCGGCATCACCGGCTTCTTCGACGGCGAGTCCGACAGCGAAATCGGATTGAAGGCGGGGCTCGGCCACGACTTCTGGGTTGCGGTGCGGCCGGACATTGCCGCCGTTCAGGCACGCGCCCGTGCCGCGGACAAGGGCTTCGCGGCATGCGTGCGGGGGGCCCCCGGTACGCCCGCGCAGTGCAAAGCGGTGGGGGCGCTGATGATCCAGGCGCGGGACGACCCGAGCCTGCGCCCGGTCGCCCTGGCTCAGATCAACAAATTGCAGGCGCTGACCGCCGAGAGCATCGCCAAGAGCTACCTGTCGGACAACTCCGCCGCCAGCTTCAAGGTGATCGTCAACCCGCTGGTCACCTGGATGTGGATCGGCGGCCTGATCGCCCTGGCCGGGGCGCTGATCGCCCTCTGGCCCTCGCGCGGGCGCCGCCGCGGTGCCCTCGTGAGGACCGAGACCGACGCCCAGAAGGAAGCCAAGTACCGCGAGATCCGCGACGCCGAACTCGACCACGCCGCCGGCAAGCTCTCCGACGAGGACTTCGCAATCCTCGACGCCGAGTTGCGCAGCGAAGCCGTTGAGATCCTCGACCGGGTGGACGGGAACGGCAACGGTCGGTTCGGGAACGGCAACGGCAAGCATGCCAACGGTGGCGGCACCCACGCCGACGGTGACGGCACGCCCGAGAAGATCAAGCAGAGCTAGACTTCCTGACCGTGTACACGTTCCTCAGCGTCATCCAGGTAATCATCTCCGTCGTCCTGATCTTCCTCATCCTGCTCCACTCGGGCAAAGATGCGGGGCTCTCGGGCGCCTTCGGCATCGGCGGCGGCGGCAGTTCGCTCGGCGGCGGCTCGATGGTCGAGCGCAACCTCGACCGCGCCACCGTCTTCTTCGCCCTGATCTGGGTGGCGAATACGTTTGTACTTCTGAAGATCTGAGGACACGCATCCTTCAGATCTGTCTACGCCCTGCTGGGGGTCGGTGGATGGCGCGCGGTCTGCTCCCAAAACAAGTCAGGCCCTTCTGTAATCAGGGTTGACAAAGAGCGGCTATCTGTCAGTCTGACGTACTCCGGGAACAGTCTTGACAAGGAGGACGGGCATGGAGTCGGCTACCGCGCACGCGCAGCATCACCATCACGACGACGAGGTCGAGGTCAATCCGGCGACCTGGACGGACCCCAAGCGCTACGCATGGCTGCTGGGGATCGTCGTGCCGCTGGCGCCGTTCATGGCCTGGGGGGCGGTGGCCCTGACCGGCTTCGCCGGCTTCTGGCTGCTCGGGCCGGTGCTGGTCTTCGTCGGCTTGCCGCTGCTGGACTTCGCGGTTGGCGTCGACGCGACCAACCCGCCCGACAGCGTCCTCAAGTTCCTCGAGCAGGACCGCTACTACCGCTGGTGCACCTACGTCTTCATCCCGATCCAGTACGCCGGCCTCGTCTTCGCCTGCTGGCTCTGGTCGGGCGGCGACCTCTCGGTCCTCGACAGCCTCGGCCTGGCGCTGACCGTGGGCGTGGTCGGCGGGCTCGCGATCAACACCGCCCACGAGCTCGGCCACAAGCGCGCCAGCTCGGAGCGCTGGCTGAGCCGGGTGGCGCTGGCCCAGACCGGCTACGGCCACTTCTTCATCGAGCACAACCGCGGCCACCACGTTCGCGTCGCCACCCCGGAGGACCCGGCCAGCTCGCGCCTGGGGGAGAGCTTCTGGGCGTTCCTGCCGCGCACCGTCGCCGGCAGCCTGCGCTCGGCCTGGAGGCTCGAGGCGGCCCGGCTCGACCGCCTCGGCAAGTCGCACTGGGGACCCCACAACGACGTCCTCGGCGCCTGGGCGATGACGGTCGGGCTGTTCGCGGTGCTGGCGATCGTCTTCGGTCCGGTTGTTCTGCCCTTCCTGCTGATCCAGGCGGCGGTCGGCTTCTCGCTGCTGGAGGTCGTCAACTACCTCGAGCACTACGGCCTGCTGCGCGGCAAGCGCGAGGACGGCCGCTACGAGCGCTGCCTGCCCGAGCACAGCTGGAACAGCAACAACGTCGCCTCCAACGTCCTCCTCTACCACCTGCAGCGCCACAGCGACCATCACGCCAACCCGACCCGGCGCTACCAGGCGCTGCGCCACGTCGAAGAAGCGCCGCAGCTGCCGACCGGGTACGCGGGGATGATCGTCCTCGCCTGGTTCCCGCCGCTGTGGCGTCGGGTGATGGACCCGCGCCTGCTCGACCACTTCGGCGGCGACGTCACCCGGGCCAACATCCAGCCCCGTAAGCGGGTCCGGATCCTCGCCCACTATGGAGCCGCGTCTTGAGCGCCTGGCGTTGCCCCGGCTGTGGCTACCTCTACGACGAGGAGGCGGGGCACCGGCGCGAGGGCTTCCCGGCCGGCACGCCCTGGAGCGTGGTCCCCGACGACTGGGCCTGCCCCGACTGCGGCGTCCGCGACAAGGTCGACTTCGAGCCCGCCGAAGCCGAAGAGTGACCGCCTCCGCTGCGACGATGGGGGCGATGGCGAGCGCGCGCACCCCCTACCAGGAGGCGACCCGGGAGCTGCTGCGGCAGACCCTGTTCGGCGCCGCCCGCGACCGGCTCGAGCGGCAGGCCTGGTCGGAGATAACGATGTCGGACATCGCCGCCAACGCCGGCGTCAGCCGGCAGACCCTCTACAAGGAGTTTGGCAACCGCAGCGAGTTCGGGCTGGCCTTCGTGATCAACGAGGGAGAGCACTTCCTCGACGAGGTCGAGGCCGCGGTCAAGCAGCACCTCGACGATCCCCGCGCGGCCGTCGGCGCAGCACTGGAGTTGTTCCTCCGCACCGCCGGCGAGGATCCGCTGATCCGGATCCTGCTCAGCGACGACGGCACCGGCGGAATGCTGCCGTTCGTCACCACCCAGGGGGTGCCGGTGGTCCAGTGGGCGACGGCCCGCCTCGCCGCGGTGATCGAAGGAGGCTGGCCCCGCGCGCCGAAAGCCGACGTCAACCTCCTCTCCGAATCCCTGGTCCGGCTGGCGATCAGCTATATCACCGCGCCAAGCGAGGCCCCGGAGACGACCGCCGCTTCGGTGGCCAGGCTCCTGGGCCCGTTCATCGACCGTGCGCTGGGGTCCGCCGCATGAGCCCCCGTCGCTCCGCTGCTCCTTTGCGGCTGGATTCACTGGTGCTGAGCGAGCGAGCCTAGGCTCCTGCCGGGGTCTGCGCGTCCGCGGCCCGAAGCGGCACGGCGCCGCGGATCAGGTCGGCGGCGCGCTCGGCGATCGCGATCGCCGGGGCGTTGGTGTTGCCACGCGGGACCACCGGCATCACCGAGGCGTCGACGACGCGGATGCCCTCGAGACCCTGGACCCAGAGGTCGTCGTCGACGACCGAGCCGATCGCGCAGGTCCCGACCGGGTGGTAGATCGGGAAGGTGGTGGCGGCGACGTGGGCGCGGAGGTCGTCCTCGCTCTCGCCGGCCGGGACCTTGAACGGATCGGCGCAGTAGGGCCGCATCGCTGGCCGGGCGCAGATCTCCTGCATCAGCCGCACCGCCGCGGTCATCCGCGGCATGTCCTCCTCCGCCGTGAAGAAGGCATTGCGGACGACCGGCTTCGCGGTCGGATCGTTGGAGGCGAGCTGAACCGAGCCGCGGCTGGCCGGGGTCAGCAGGCAGGGGGAGACCCAGACGCCGTGGGCCTGCGGGTCGCCCATGCCCTCTTCGACAATTTGGACAGGGGCGACATGGAACTGTGTGTCGGGAGCCTCGGCACGCGCCTCGACTCGGGCGAAGGCGCCCGACTCGGCCAGGTTGGAGGCGAACGGCCCGGTCTGGGTGGCGCTGAACTCCTCCAGCGCCGCCGGCTCGAGCGCCGCCAGCAGGCTCTCCGGCTCCGGGGTCGTCCAGACGGCGAAGCTGGCGGCGTGGTCGCTGAGGTTCGCGCCGACCGCAGGCTGGTCCAGCAGCAGCTCGACCTCGCGCAGGGCCAGGTGCTCGGCGGGCCCGACCCCCGAGAGCATCAGCAGCTGTGGTGAGTTGTAGGTGCCGGCGCTGAGGATCACCTCGCGCTCGGCCCGCAGCTCCTGTGGCCGACCGAGCTGAGTGGCCTCGACGCCGACCGCCCGGGTGCCCTCGAAGAGGACTCGGTTGACCTGCATGTAAGGCAACACCGTCAGATTTGGCCGCTCCATCGCCGGGTGCAGGTAGGCGACGGCCGTGCTGGCGCGCATCCCGCTCCGCTGCGTCAACTGGTACATCCCGGCTCCGTCCTGCGCCTCGGCGTTGAAGTCGTCGTTGCGGGAGAGCCCCGCTTCGACGCCGGCATCGACGAAGGCCGGGGTGATCGCGTTGCCGGAGCGCTGGTCGGAGACCGGCAGCGGCCCGCCGACCCCGTGCCAGCGCGAGGCCCCGCGCTCGTTGTCCTCCGCTTTGAGGAAGTAGGGGAAGAGGTCGTCCCAACCCCACCCGGGCACGCCCCAGCCATCGTAGTCGGCCCGATTTCCGCGGATGTAGATCATCGCGTTGATCGAGGAGGAGCCGCCGAGGACTCTGCCGCGGGGGAGCGGCAGCCGGCGCCCGTCGCAGTTGGCCTCCGGCGCCGTGCAGTAGTCCCAGTCGACCTCGGTCCGGGCCAGCTTCAGGTAGCCGAGCGGAACATGGATGTTCTCGTTGACGTCCGGCGGCCCGGCCTCGAGCAGCAGGACGCTGACGTCCGGGTCCTCGGAGAGGCGCGCCGCGAGAACGCACCCGGCCGATCCCGCGCCGACGATCACGTAGTCGTACATCGCTCCTCCTTCTCGTTCGCGCCGATCCCAATCGGCTCGCTCGGATCAGAGCGTACTCGGCATTCCCTGGCCACTCGAATTATCCTCGGGCGATGAGTTCGGAGGATCCGATAGGCGAGTTGGGCCGCTGGATCGATGAGGTGCGCGAGGCCGGCGCACCGCATCCGGCCTCGGTCGCCTTCGTCACCGTCGGATCGCAGGGGCGGCCGTCGGCCCGTACCGTGACGCTGAAAAGCGCTTGGAGGACGACGCGCTCGTCTTCACCTCGGCGCTGTGGACGCGGAAGGCGCGCGAGGTCGCGGCGAACCCGCATGTCGCGCTGCTCTTCCACTGGCCGTCGCTGGGCCGCCAGGCGCACCTGACCGGTGAGGCCACGCTGGCCGAGCGCTCGCTGGCCGAGGAGCTCTTCGCCGAGCGCGACGCCGCCCACCAGCTGCAGACGATCATCTCCCGCCAAGGCGAGACGATCGAGGATCTGGCGCCGCTGCGCGACAGGCTCGCCCACCTCGCCGAGGTGCAGGAGACCGCCCCGAGGTGTCCGGAGGACTGGGGCGCGCTGCGCTTTCGCCCGAACACGGTCGAGCTCTGGAGCGAGGCGGAGGATCGGCTGCACGAGCGCCGCCTATTCGAGCGGGAGGGGAGAGGCTGGTCCTCGACACTCCTCGCCCCCTGATTGACGCTCGCGCCGTATCGACCTATGTTCGTCCGGTGCGGGTTTTCTTCGCCGTAGCCGCGCTCATCGTCGCCGTCTCCGTCGGCAGTGCCTCCGCGGCCGGGGTCGAACCGATCGAAGGCGCCTACAAGGGCACGACGAGCCAGGGCACCTCGGTCTACTTCGGCGTCAGCGGCGGGACCGTCATCAACCCCAGGTTCACGGTCGTCTGGGGCGAATGCGGCAGGAACACCGCCCACTACAAGACCGCGAGCGACGAACTGGATGAAAGCGGCCACTTCTCGATCGACACCGGCCAGACCGTCCTCGAAGGCGATTTCGTCGATCCCGACCGGGTGGAAGGGACGGCGATCTTCCGCCACCACCGGCTGGCCGGCTGCCCGCGCCGGGCGGTGCACTACACCGCTCGTCTCCGGTAGGGCGGCCGGGTCCCTCCCGAGACTGGCGACGCGTCATTGCGGGAGCTGGTCGAAGCCGTACGCCGCCTCGACTACGGCCGGCCGAGCGATCGCAGCGTCGACGGGATGCTTCGCGAGCGCCGTGGAACCTGCTCCACGAAGCATCTGTACCTGGCGGCAGAGATCTTGAGGCGTTTTCCCGAGGCGAAGCCGCAGATCGTCCACCGCGTTCACCGGCTCGATCGGGAGCAGGCTCGTGAGCTGGTAGACGCATACACGGACGCGGCCAACCGCTGACTGGCGCACCGACTGGCGCACGGGTCAAGCCGACGGTTTCAACTCGCCCGCTCTAGCACGGCGGCGACCTCCCCCTGACATCGATCCAGCCACGCCGAAACCTTGTCTATCCGCGCTAGGCTGATGGGCCGAAAAGCGCGACACCAGGAGGTGTATAGTGGTGTGATGAGCAGGACGCAGGTCTATCTGGGCGAGGATGAGCTGGAGCTCCTCGAGCGCGCGTCGCGCGACACCGGGGCGTCCCGCTCGGAGCTGATCCGCCGCGCGGTGCGTGCCACCTTCGGCGAGCAGGGGAAGGATGAGAGGCTTCGTGCTCTCAAGGCCAGCGCCGGTTCCTGGCGGGGCCGGCGCGCCAGCGGCGCGGAGTACGTCGAGACTCTGCGCAGCGGTGACCTCAACGAGCGTCTGGCCCAGCTCGACGTCAAGTGAAGCTGCTGGACACCAGCGTGGCGATCGACCACCTGCGCGGATCACCGCCCGCGGTCGATCTCCTGAGCGCCTTGATCGAGGCCGATGAACCCCTTCTCGCCAGCGAGGTCGTGCGCTTCGAGCTGTCGGCGGGCGTGCGCGAGAAGGAGGTCCAAGTACTGCAGCAGTTCTTCTCGGCGCTCTCTTGGGTGCCGGTCGGCGAGGAGGTGGCACGAGCCGCCGGCTCGCTCGCGCAGCGCCACCGCCGCGCCCACAGCGGCATCGACGACGCCGACTACCTGATCGCCGCCACCGCGCTCCTGCTCGACGCTGATTTGCTGACCACCAATGTGCGCCATTTCCCGATGATCGCTGGGCTTGAGTCGGCCTACTGAATTTGGCACCGGCAGGGCCGCCGCACCTCCGCGTCACTGGGAGCAGGCTCGTAAGCTGGTGGACGCATACATGGACGCGGCCGACCGCTGACTGGCGCACCGACTGGCGCACGAGGTCTGTCGTGGTGGTTCCCGACTCGCCTGCCCGACAGGCGGAAACCCCCGATTTACGGGGGCTTCCAACATGCGGCCGAATGGAGTCGAACCATCACGGGTGTTTCCACCCACAAGGCCCTCAACCTTGCGCGTCTACCAGTTCCGCCACGGCCGCTTGAGGGCCGCCGATTCTAGATGTTTGGCGGCGAGGCGAGCCGCCGCCTTGCACGCATCCGAACGAGGCGGTAGCCTGCGAACAGGTG
>DATAIY010000277.1:0-2295 GCA_036262475.1 Solirubrobacterales bacterium | reverse complement strand
GCAGGGAGCAGTTCGGCTTCGAGCGCTGATGGCGACCGAGCCGGCCAGCACCGATCTATCCGGTCAAGTCCAGACCACTTGGCAGAGCGTTCGCCGCATCCGTCTCGCCGCCACCTGGCCGCGCCATCTCGCCACCGCGGTTCTCCTGACCTTCTTCGCCCTCGGCATCCGCGCCACGTTCTTCGCCAGCTCCGCGGCGGCGCCCGCGCCTGCGGCGAGAGCCACCGCCGACGCTCCCAGCGAGGACTTCGCCCTCCAGTTCGCCCGCGCCTACCTCACCTATGACGCCGCCCGCCCCGGCAATCGCGCCCGTGCCCTGGCGCCGTTCCTCTCCGAGCAGCTCGCAAGCGGCGCCGGCTTCAGCCCGACCGGCGGTACCGAGCGTGTGCTCTGGGCCGACATCGCCTCCGACCAACGCGCCCTCGCCGGCGGCCGCGTGATCACCGTCGCTGCCCAGCTCTCCGGTCAGAGCCTGCCCACCTACCTCGCGGTCACCGTTCGTCACGAACCGGGCCAGCCGCTTTCTCTGGTCAGCTACCCGGCCTTGGTCGGCGCGCCGCTTGTCGACACCCGCATCGCGGCCCCCGCCCGAACCGCCGTCACCGACCCCGCCGTCTCCGAGGTCGTCGACCGCGTCCTTGGCAACTACCTCGCCGGCAACGCCCCAGACCTGAAGGCAGACCTCACCGACGAAGCCGATGTCACCCTGCCGACCTCTCGCCTCCGGCTCGAAAGCGTCGAACAGAACCTCTGGGTAGCAGGCCCGAACTCGGGCGCGGTGCTGGCGACGCTCAGCGCAGCCGACGCCCGTGGCACCACCTACACGCTGACCTACGAACTCGGGATCGCCTACCGCGAGCGTCCCTACGTCGACTTCATCGAGGTCGTCCCGACCGAGAGCTGACCGTGAACACGACCGAGGGGAGAACGAGATGAAGATCAAGATCGCCACCGTGCTGACCAGTGTCGGCCTGCTGGTCGGCGCCAGCGCGCTGGCCCCGGGAGCGCCACCGCCCCTTACGCCCCTCGGCGCTCTGCCCAGTGCCGAAGCCGCTGTCACCAAGTCCCTGGCCGGTGGCGGCGGTGGCTCCGGCAACGTCAGCAGCGCCGGAACCCGCCTCGGCAGCCTGCTCAGCGGCTGGGCAGTGCCGGTGATCACCGTCCTCGCCGGCTGCCTGCTGGTCGGCGCCCTCGCCTCACGCAACATCGGCGCCAGCGTCGGCATCGTCGTGATCACCCTGCTCGGCCTGATCTTTCTCCTCGCCCCGCAGTCGGTCGAGGCCTTCGCCAAGGGCATCGCCAACACCGTCTTCTGAGCCGCCCGATGGCAGCCGATCCCGCCCCCAAGCTCGTGCGCTCCTACCGGCTCGTCTTCCGCCGGCGCTGGCGCATCTTCCGCATCCAGAACTGGCGCATCCCACTGCCCGGCGGCCTCGAGCTGCGCCTGCTCGGCTACTGGCTCGGCTGTCTGGCAACGATTGCCATCCTCGGCCGGCTGCCGCTGCTCGGCACCCCGATCGCCGCCGCCCCTGCCTCACTCCGCCTCCTCGCCCTGCCGATCGCCGCCGCCTGGGCGCTCTCGCGCTGGGAGATCGACGGCCGCCCGCCTCACCGCGCCCTCGCCGGCCTCCTGCTCTGGTCGCTGCGACCTCGGGTCCTCGCCGCAGGCCGGCGCTGCCCGGCACCGGGCACCGAGTTCGCCCCGCTCCACCAACTCGTCCTGGCGCCCGATCTCAGTTGCGCCGATTACCCACGCGGGCGCCTCACCGGCCCCGCCCGGGTGCTCCTGCGCTACCAGGTCCGAGTTGAGCTCGACTGCGCAGCGAGTCGGCGCGGTGCGAGCCGACCCCAACGCGCGGCCGCTGCCCGCCGCTGGCGCCTACTCCCGGTCGGTGGCCCGGCCCTACATAAGGGCAAGACGTTGGAGGTGCCCACCGGGCGCACGGTGATCTTCGGGGCGCGCGTCGAGTGAGGCCGCCGCACTACTTCATGTGGGCCAACCTGGTCCTGCGCACTCCCACCGACACCTGGGCGGTCTATGAGCTGGATGGCCTGAGCTATCCGGGCCTCTCGGACTCACGCAAGGTCGAGGTGGGGGAGCGGTTGGAGGCGCTCGCCTACACGCTCGAGTGCGATTTTCAGATCCTCCGCACCGCCCGCAGCTTCGACGCCGCCGCCTACGAGCGCCGTGCGCTCTCGACCCTCGACCCCCGCCACGGCCAGCGCGAGCGCTTCCAACGCCACATCGCCGAGCACCGCTCCCAGTTCGAGCGCCGCGGTGCCCTGCGCCCCGAG
>DATAIY010000276.1:0-2570 GCA_036262475.1 Solirubrobacterales bacterium | reverse complement strand
GTTGTGGCCGAAGCGCCGCGTCTCGACGAGAACGTTGTCGAACGCGATGTCGCGGTGGAGGATTCCCTGGACGTGCAAGGCATCGAGGGCCGAGGCGATGCCGTAAGCGAGGCGGATGACCTCGTGAACGGGCGCGGAGCGGTAGGCCGACAGGGGCTCGCCCTCGATCCACTCCATCAACGCCCAGCCCGTGCTCCCGTCCTCCTCTTCGCCACAGCCGTAGAGGGCCGGAAACGCCGGGTGCTCCATCCTCGAGAGGATCCGGCACTCGCGCTGGAACCGTTCTCGAGGGCGGAAGGCGGGGTCCATTCGGTCGAAGGGGTAGATCTTCGCGGCCAGGCGGGCTCCGGTCCCGCGATGGCGCGCGGCGAAGACCTCACCCGAGCCGCCACGGCCCACGATCTCGCCGAGCTCGATCTCCTCGAGGCCGAATCCGAAGCGCGACGTCACGGGCCAGTCCCCTCACTTCGTCGCGGGAGGCGGGGCGGGCGCGCCCTCGAGGCGCCTGAGGCGCGTGTCGAGGTTGTTGCGGTCCTGAACGTAGGTCTTCCCGAAATCCTCGGCCCACTTCTCGACGGCCTTCAGGGAGGTGCGAAGCTCCGCCGCCTCCCGGCGCGCCGCGGCGGCGTCCTGCTTCGCCGCTTCGATGTCGGCCTGGAGGAGCTGACGGACCCCTTCCAGCTCGCGCCTCTGCGCGTCCTGCTGCTCGGCAAGCTTCTTCTCCAGGCCCGACACGGCGTCGAGGACCGGCTGGATCTGCTTCCGCGTCGCCGCATCCATGGACTGGATCTGCTTCTCGAGAGTCGTCTTCGTCGCGACCTGACTCCGGAAAGCCTGAAAGACGAGCGTGCCGAGCGCTGCCGCGACGACGACGAACGCGGCCGTCAGGAAGGCCAGCCCGATCTTCAAATTCCGGTTCGAGTGCCCGATCGACTCGGCGAGATTCTTGAAGAAGATCGTGGAGCCCTGAACCACTCCCTGCCCCCGGGACTGCGCGCGCGCATTGGACAGCATGTCTTTCAGGGACTTACCTTCGCCGGGGGCCGGGCTCGAAGCGGTGGCTTCGACATCGCCGGGACGTCCAGGTCGGTTCTCGGTCATGGCCGCTCCTTCATTCGGGCTTGGGATCAACGGATTTGAGGGCCGTCGCGGCGACGACCCCGGTGGGAACGGCGTGGCTGCTCCGGCGCGTTTCGCCTGCCGAGGCGCCGCGCAGGAGAGAGATCAGAACCCATAGGACGGCGGCAAAGAGGACGACAATGGCGGCGACGATCAATCCGATGCCGATACCGCGGATCCGCCGACGGGTCGCGTCCGGGGCGGGAGCGGACGCCGCCGGCGCCACGGCACGTGGCACCGCGCGTGGCGGCGCCATGACGGCCGGCGGCGGCTCACCGTAAACGACCAGCCTCTGGCCGGGCTTCGGGGGCGCCACCCGCGTGCGCTCGCTTGCGCGATTGGACGCCGGCGCCGACTCGGGGCGGCGCACGGGCTGGGACGGAGGCGCTGAGGAGAGAGGCCCCGGAGCCGACGACTGCTCCAACGGAGGAAGAGGTTCCCTGGAGGACTGCTGCCTCAGCTTCGCGATGACGTCGTCGAGCCTTTCAGTCTTTTCCTCTATGAGATCTGACGAGGAGCTGACCGGCTCGGGCTGCGAGTCCACCGCCGCGCCTCCTGACCACATGGAGATCTCGGACACCACGGTCGGCGCCGTCTTCGTGGTGTCCGGAGATGCCGGCGGAGGAACCTGTTCCATCGTCGCCGGACTCGCGCCAGAGAGAGTCTCGTGCGTCGCGGTGGCCGGCGACGGCGAAGGGCTGTCGGGAATCGCGGGCGAAGGAGGAGAAGGCAAGGGCGCGAAACGCTCGGTGGGCGACTCCGGCGCATCGAGGTCGGGCCACCTCTTCTGCTGGGATGCCTCGACCGATGCCGGCCTCTTCGCCTCCGCGGTCGCCGGAGTGGAGCGGGCGACGGGCGGCGACGGCGGTGGCGAAGAGGGAGTTGACGAGCCCATCCTCCCCTCGACCGGCGGAGGAAGCGTCCGGAGGGCGAGCGCATCGGGCTCGAGCGCGGACGGGATTCCCCGCTGAACTCGGTCGAGCACATCGAGGATCTCTTCGTAGCTCTGGGGACGGTCGTCCGGGCTCCTCGACAGCATCCGCCGCACGACGTCCCGGAGCGCCGCCGGCAACGGCGGGACGTCCGCCGGCGCCAGGACCTCGAACGCGTTCTCCTTCTGGTGCGCCATCAGCCAGTCGAAGTAATTCTTCTTGCGGGCCACGGTGATCGGCGGCTTTTTCGTCAGGAGCCGGTGGAAGATGACGCCGAGCGAATACACATCGCTCCGCCAGTCGATGCTCGACGGGAAGAAATGCTCCGGCGAGGCAAACGCGAACTTCCCGAGAAACTGCCCTGTCCGCGTCTTCACGTCGCCGTCCACGGCCTGCTGCTGGAGGATTTTCGCGACCCCGAAGTCGAGGATCTTCGTCACGCGCGTCTGGTTCTCGAGCGTGACGAAGATGTTGTTCGACGAGAGGTCGCGGTGAAGGATGTTCTGGCTTCGGAGGTAG
>DATAIY010000275.1:0-9632 GCA_036262475.1 Solirubrobacterales bacterium | reverse complement strand
CACTTCGCCGCCCTGGGCGACGCGGACCGGCACCGCGTGGGAGGCTTCGGCGCAGCGATCACCGCACGGCTGAGCCTCGCATAGACGAGCCTCGCGATCGGGAAATCGCCGAGCAGTTCCTCGATCCCCGCCGCGTGGTCGGACTGCTCGTGGGTGATACCGCGGCGTCGGGCCGGGCGACCGCGCCGGTGACGTCGACTATCAGGTCGCCGCCCTGACCGCTGATGGTGAAGGCGCCGCTGGTCGAAGCCGCCGCACTCGGCGCGCCGGCGGCGAAGGAGCCATCGGTGCCGCCCTCACCGCGAATCGCCCGCGCCCCGACCAGCAGCAGCGCCACCGCGATCGCTCCGTAGACGGCCACCTGCGCTCTGCTCAACTCGGGCATCGCCCGATGCTCGGCGACCGGGGCGCACGCGTGGCGCGCTAAATCAAACGATTGAGCGCAGACTCAGCGGCTAAAGGTCGTCGTCATCATCGTAACCCGCGACCTCGGCAAGTTGGTCGCTGTAGAGCTCGGCGGCGGCGACCGGCGGCGACTGGATCGAGACGCAGGCCAACTCGGCCTCGCCGTCGTTGCTGACCGAGTGCTCGGTCGCCGGCGGGACGAGGATCAGGTCACCCTCCCCGACCTGCTGGGTGTCGCCGGCGACTGACATCGCGCCGCTGCCGCGAACGACCACGTAGGCCTGCTCGGACTCCTCGTCGGAGCGCAGGGTCTGCTTGGCACCGCCGGGAACGGAGAGCCAGGTGACCGAGAGATTGCGGGATCCGAGTTCCCCCGCGTCCATCAGGACATGGGTGCGCAGCCGGTGCCACTCCTCAACTGGTGCGTCCTCGAGACGCCTTACAAGCATGGGCGCGCTTTCTACCAGAACCGGGCAACGGCAGGAGAGGCCGCCGCTACCTGACCACGAGGTTGACCAGCTTGCCGGGCACGACGACCTCCTTGACTATCTCCTTGCCGTCGAGGTGCTTCGCCACCTTCTCGCTCTCCCGTGCCAGCCGCAGAAGCTCCTCGCGCGGGGCGTCGGCGCCGGCCTCGATGCGGTCGCGCAGCTTGCCGTTTACCTGGACGATGAGGGTGACGGTGTCGCTGATCAGCATCTGCGGATCGGGCACCGGCCATGCCTGCTCCCAGACCCGCTCGCCACTCAGGCGCTCGAAGACCTCGCTGCCGAGGTGCGGTGCGAAGGGGAAGATCAGCGAGGCCGCGGTCGCGGTCGCGAAGCGCACCGCAGCGGCGCCCTCGGGGTCCACATAGAGGCCGTCCTTGAGCCGGTAGGCCTCGTTGACGAGCTCCATCACGGCGGAGATCGCGGTGTTGAACTGGAAGCCGCGCTCGAAGTCCCGGGTCACCTTCTCGATCGCCCAGTGGGCCTTGGCCAGAAGCGCCCTGGCATCGCCCTCCGCTGCAGCGCCCGGCTCCCCCGCCCCGGTCCGTTCCCCGACCTCGCCGCAGAGCCGCCAGAGGCGGGAGAGGAAGCGGTTGACGCCCTCGACGCCCTCGTCGGACCAGTCGCCGCCGCGCTCGGGCGGGCCCATGAAGCAGATGTAGGTGCGGGCCGAGTCGGCACCGTAGCGCTCGACGTAATCGCCGGGGCTGACAGTGTTGCCCTTCGACTTCGACATCTTCGCCCCGTCGCGGGTGATCATCCCCTGGGCGAAGAGGTTGGCGAAAGGCTCCTGGACGTCGAGGTGGCCGAGGTCGGCCAGCGCCTTGGTGAAGAAGCGGGCGTACATCAGGTGCAGAATCGCGTGCTCGACGCCGCCGATGTACTGGTCGACCGCAAGCCAGTGCTCGGCGGCGGCGCGATCCCAGGCCGCCTCCTCGTTGCGGGGGTCGAGGTAGCGGATGAAGTACCAGGAGGAGTCGACGAAGGTATCCATCGTGTCGGTCTCGCGCCGGGCGGGACCGCCGCAGCGCGGGCACTCGGTCGCGACCCAGTCCTCGGCGGCCGCCAGCGGGCTCTTGCCCTGCGGCGCGTAGTCCTCGATCTCCGGCAGCTCGACCGGCAGCTGGTCGTCGGGCACCGGAACGATCCCGCAGCCGTCGCAGTAGACGATCGGTATCGGGGCGCCCCAGTAGCGCTGGCGCGAGACCAGCCAGTCGCGCAACCGGTAGTTGACGGCGGAGCGGCCGCGATCCTCCGAGGCGAGCCACTCCACCATCTCCTCGTATGCCTCGCGGTTGCCCCTGCCGTCGAAGCGGCCGGAGTTGACCATCTGCCCGTCGCCGGGATACGGCAGGCCATCGGGGCCTCGGCTGGACTCCGGGTCCTCGCCCTCGATCACCCGCTTCACCGCCAACCCGAACGCCCGGGCGAATTCGTAGTCGCGGGAGTCGTGCCCCGGCACCGCCATGATCGCGCCGGTGCCGTACTCCATCAGCACGTAGTCGGCGACGTACATCGGGATCTCCTCGCCGTTGACCGGGTTGACGACGCTGCGCCCGAGCGGCACGCCGGTCTTCTCGCGGTCCTCGGCGCCGCGCTCCTCGGCCGACTCGCGGGCGATCCGGTTGACGTACTCGCGGACATCCTCCTCGGCCGGCGTGCCGGCGACGAGCCGCGCCAGCTCCGGGTGCTCGGGCGCGAGGACGAAGAAGGTGGCGCCAAAGAGGGTGTCGGGGCGGGTGGTGAAGACCGGGAAGTCGAGCTCGACCTCCTCGCAGCGAAAGACGACCTCGGCGCCCTCGGAACGGCCGATCCAGTTGCGCTGCATCGTGATCACGTGCTCGGGCCAGGACTCGAGCAGGTCGAAGTCGGCGAGCAGGCGGTCGGCGTAGTCGGTGATGCGGAAGAACCACTGCTCGAGCTTGCGCTGCACGACCTCGGTCCCGCAGCGCTCACAGCGGCCGTCGACGACCTGCTCGTTGGCGAGCACGGTGGCGTCTTTCGGGCACCATTGCACCGGCGCCTCGGTCCGGTAGGCGAGGCCGTGCTCGAACAGCTGCAGGAAGATCCACTGGGTCCAGCGGTAGTACTCGGGAGTGTGGGTTCCGAGCTCGCGCGACCAGTCGATCGAGATCCCCCACTCGCGGAACTGGCGGCGGAAGGAGGCGATCGAGCGCTCGGTCGCCTCGCGCGGCGCCTCACCGGTCTTGATCGCATTGTTCTCGGCCGGCAGGCCGAAGGCGTCATAGCCCATCGGGTGGATCACCTCGAAGCCGTGGCGGCGGCGGAAGTGGGCGATCGCATCGCCGACCGCGTAGCACTTGAGATGGCCGACGTGGGGCTCGCCCGAGGGGTAGGGCAGCATCTCCAGCACGTAGGCCTTGGGCTTGGACTCGTCGAAGCCGGGCTGCCCCGGATTGGCAACCTCCCAGGTCTTCTCCTCGGCCCAGACCCGCTGCCACTTCTGCTCGATCGCCTTCGGTTCGTAGCCTCTCATCAGCGGCGATCTTATGAGGGCCAGGCGCGGCGGCGCGTCAGGCCTACGCCGGGAGGACGTACCGGAAGGACGACATCGACTCGAGGATGTGCGGCCAGACGTAGACCTCGATCGTCGCCGCGACGAACAGAGTCGGGATCGCGAGGGCGACGGTGATCACGGTGGCCGCCAGAAGCTGGTTCCACTCGCCGCGGCGGCTGGCGATCAGCCAGGCGGCGAGCGGCAGGAAGAGGGCAGTCAACTCCGGGATCGCGTGCGGAAGGACGCTGAGGATCAATTCGAAGCGGGAGATGTGCAGCTGGTAGGAGATCGTCGATCCCTGGAAGCCGAGGTAGAGGGCCTGGGTCAGCAGCGAGAAGAGGGTGACGGCGCAGACGAAGAGGATCGCCAGCTCCCCCGCCTTGACGTGGACCCAGCGCGAGAAGCCGTTGCGCTGTTGGGCTGCGATCGGCATCGAGGCGCCGGCGATGAAGCCGGCGACGCAGGCGGTGGCGTGCAGGGCCAGGACCAGCGAGTTGCGCCAGAGGATCGGCAGCAGATCGCCGGGGTCGGAGGGTTCGGTCAGCCCCGGCAGGTGGATCGGGGTCAGGTCGGGGGTCAGCAGCCCGGCGACCACCCAGACCGCGGCCAGCAGCGACAGCGCGATCGCGACGCTCAGCGCCAGCCAGCCGCGCAGGACAGCCCAGGGGCGCCCGTTCCAGGCCTCGAAGGTATCCCGCGTGTCCTGCATCCCGTGCGAGAACACCTGCTGGTTGACCGCACACATCGCATCACTCATCGGCAGCGAGGCGCGAATCTTTGAGAAGTGGAGCTGAGGGGGCTCGAACCCCTGACCTTCGCGCTGCCAGCGCGACGCTCTTCCAGCTGAGCTACAGCCCCAGATCGGCGAACGAGTTTATCGAGAGTGCGGCCAGCTTACGCGGCGCGCTGCTCGGGGCCTGGGTCCTCGTCGATGTCGAGGATCAGGTTGTCGGGAGCGGTGTGGCGGACTTTGAAGTCGAGCGTGGAGAGCTCCTCCAACTCGCGCAGGAGCTCCACCGGCTGGTCGAGGCGCATCGAGAGGGTGGCTCGACCCTCGGAGAAGCGTTCGACCGAGATGTCGGAGGCCCCGAGCTTCCCGACCGCGTCCTCGAAGCCGACCAGCTGGGAAAAATCGCCGAGTGGGCCGATCTCGAGCTTGACCTGGCCCTCGAACAGACCGTCGAAGGTCTCCCCGGGGACGTGACCGTTGCCGTTGACTTTGGCGCCGCTCTGCTCGGCCTCGGCCGCCTCGGGCCCAGCCTCGCTCAGCGCCTGCACCCGGCGGCTCACCTCGACCGCCTCGCGCAGCGCTTTCATCCGGATCCTCGTCGCCTGGCCCCGGGCCTGCGCGTGCATCTCCTCGAGCCTGGCGGTCACCGCGTCGAGTGAGGCGATGCTGCGGTCATGGCACTCGTTGGCCTCCTGCAGGCGCTCGGTCAGGCCGCGGATCTCGCCCTCGCGCTCGATCACCATGCCCGACAGCGACACCGACTCCCGTTCGAGCTCGTCGATCGTCCCCGTCTGCTGTTCGAGCCTCGTCTGAAGCGCCGACATATGTGCGTCAAGGGTCGACAGCGCTTCGTCCACATCGGGACGGCGATAGCCGAACAGCGACCGCTTGAAACTTCCCATGCGCGGCACCGTAAGGGGGGCCTCGGACGGTAATTCGTCACATCTGCTCCCGAGCGGCCGCGCCGGCCCCCAGGGCGAGCTCAGGCGCTGGCCGCTGAGGGCGCTTCGGGCGCGTCGAGATCCAACTCCAGACGCGGCGCCTCGCGCCAGAGATCCTCGAGCTGATAGCGGTCGCGCGCCTCGGTCGTGAAGACGTGCAGCACTGCGTCGAGGTAGTCGAGGATGACCCAGTCGGCTTCCCCGCCCCGGTCGCTCCCACTCGGCACCAGGCCGGTCTCAGCCTTGACCTGCACCCTGACCTCGTCGAGGACCGCGCGCGCCTGGCGCTCGTTGCGGGCGGTGCAGATCGCGAGGAAGTCCGTGTAGGCGACGAGGCCGCGCATGTCGAGGATGACGACCTCCTCGGCTTTTTTGGAGTCGGCGAGCGTGGCGATGCGGCGGGCCAGCGCCTCCGAGGAGATCGCGGTCATGCGTAGATCCCCTTTTCCTCGATGAACCGCGCAACCGGCTCCGGGACGAGGTAGCGCAGTGGCCTTCCGGCCGCCGCCCGCTCGCGCACCGATGAGGAGGAGACGCCGAACTGCGGCATTTCCAGCATCGTCGCCCGCCCACCAGCGCCGAGGCTGCGCAGGACCGCCGCCACCTCGGCGTCGGAGACACCGGCCCGGCGCG
This sequence comes from Solirubrobacterales bacterium, assembly GCA_036262475.1. GTDB lineage: Bacteria > Actinomycetota > Thermoleophilia > Solirubrobacterales > 70-9 > VAYN01. The sequence goes on along the minus strand of DATAIY010000275.1, from coordinate 3,917 downwards.
CCACCGCCAGCCGCGCGAGCTCGACCACCCGCTCGGGACTGCGCCAGCTCTCCAGGCCCACGGCGGCGTCCGCCCCCATCACGAACACCAGCTCCGTTTCGCCTCGTTCCTTTGCAAGCAGTTCCAAGGTCTCATACGTGTAGGACGGCCCGTCGCGATCGACCTCGAGCGAGGAGACCGAGAAGCGCGAGTCGTCGGCGGCGGCGAGGCGGGTCATCGTCATCCGCAGCTCCCGGCCCGGGTCGTCGGCGATCCGCTTGTGCGGCGCGGCGCCGGTCGGGACCAGGATCACCTCGCTAAGTCGGAGCTGCCAGAGGGCCTCCTGCGCCAGCGCCAGGTGACCGAGATGCGGGGGGTTGAACGCCGACCCCAGCACCCCGATGCCCGCGCCCGGTGAGCTACTCACGCACCTGGCCGTCGCCGCGCGCCACGTACTTGAAGGTGGTCAGCTCGCGCATCCCGATCGGGCCACGGGCATGCAGCTTCTGGGTCGAGTTGCCGATCTCGGCCCCCATCCCGTACTCGAAGCCGTCGGTGAACCGGGTCGAGGCGTTGACGTAGACGGCGGCGGCGTCGACCCCCGCGACGAACTCGTCCGCAGCCTCCTCGGAGGTGGTCACGATCGCCTCGGAGTGACCGGTTCCGTGCGCGTTAACGTGCTCGATCGCCTCCTCGACCGAGTCGACCACGGCGACCGCCAGCTTCAGGCCCAGGTACTCGGTGTCCCAGTCATCCCCGGTCGCGGCACCCACCGCGACGTCCCCGGCGAGCGGGCGAACACGCTCGTCGCCGACCAGCTCGACTCCGGCCTGTGCCAGGTCGGAGAGGACGGCGGGCGCGAACCGTGCCGCGATCGCACTGTCGATCAGCAGCGTCTCGGCGGAGTTGCAGACGCCCGGTCGCTGCACCTTCGCGTTGACCGCGATCCGCCGCGCCATCTCGAGGTCGGCGTCGGCGTGCACGTAGACGTGGCAGTTGCCGGCCGCCGCGTACATCACCGGCACGGTTGCGACGTCCTTGATCGCAGCCTTGAGGCCCTCGCCGCCGCGCGGGATCAGGAGGTCTACCAAACCCTCCTGCGTCGCCAGCTGGGCGAGGTCGTCGCGACCGCCGCCGGCGAGCAGCAGCACAGCGTCCTCGGGCAGCCCCGCCTCGGCCAGCGCCTCTCGGACAATTGCGGCCAGAGCTCCGTTCGAGCGCTCCGCGTGGCTGGAGCCCTTGAGGACGATCGCGTTGCCGCTCTTGATCGTCAGCGCCGCGCAATCGATCGTCACGTTCGGCCGCGCCTCGTAGACCACGGCGACGACTCCCAGTGGCACCCGGATCTTGCGCAGGTCCAGTCCGCTGGTCAAGGTCCTGTGCTCGAGCTCCTCGCCGACGGGATCGTCGAGCGCCGCCACCACCCGCACGCCCTCAGCCATCGCCGCCACCCGCGCCGGCGTCAGGGCGAGGCGGTCGCGCAGCGCCTCGGTCAGCCCGGCTGCGTGCTCGGCGGCCAGGTCCGCGGCGTTGGCCTCGAGGATCTGCGCGCTGCGCTCCTCCAACAGCCGCGCCGTCGCCGCCAGCACGGCCTTCTTGGCCTCGGTGGTTGCGCTCGCAAGGACGCGTGCCGCCTTCTTCGCGGCGGCGCAGGACTCGGCAACCGTGGTCGTGGTCACAGCCATCGGACAAGGGTAGCTGGGGTGCTAGACCAGCACGAAGCGGTCGCGATGGATGACCTCGTCCGCGGCATGGGGAAGCACGTCGCGGACCGCGTTCGTCTTCATCCCGATGACCTGGGTCAGCTCACGCGAGGAGTAATCGCTGATGCCTTTGCCGATCGCCTCGCCGTCGCTGGCGACTTCGACCGCGTCGCCGGCCTCGAAGCTGCCAGCGACCTCGGCGACGCCAACCGGCAGCAGGCTTGATCCGCTCTCGCGCAGGACGCGAGCGGCGCCGGCGTCGACGAGGAGGCACCCCCGCGTCGGCTTGGCGTACTTGAGCCAGAGCTTGAAGCTCGACTCCTTGCCCTCCTGGGCGGCGAAGCGAGTGCCACCGGCGCTGCCACTCGCGGCCGCCGCCAGGGTGCCCGGCTTGGTCCCGTTGCAGATCACGGCCGGGATGCCGGCCTCGCTGGCCATCTCCGCCGCCGCCACCTTGCTGCGCATGCCACCGGAGCCGAAGGCGGACGTGCGGTCGCCGATCGCCAGCGAGTCGAGCTCGGAGAAGTCGCCGACCTCGGCGATCAACTCCGCCTCGGCGTCGAGTGCCGGATCGGCGCTGTGCAGGCCGTCGATGTTGGTCAGCAGGACGAGCAGGCGGGCGTCCAGCAGCAGCGCCACCTGGGCCGCGAGGAAGTCGTTGTCGCCGAAGGTGATCTCGTCGGTGGCGGTGGTGTCGTTCTCGTTGATCACCGGCACCACCCCCCACTCGACCAGCCGCCGCAGGGTCTGGCGGGCGTTCAGGTAGTTGGTCCGGGCGGCGATGTCGGCGGCGGTCAGTAGGACCTGGGCAGACCGGGTGCCGTGGCCGGCCAGCCTGCCCTGGTAGGCGCGGAAGAGATCGCCCTGACCGACGGCGGAAGCCGCCTGCAACTCGTCCATCGCCCGCGGGCGCACCGGCAGCTCCATCAGCCGCATTCCCCGCGCTATCGCTCCCGAGGTGACCAGCACGATCCGCTCGCCGCCGCGCTCGAGCGCGCTGACCTGCTCGCAGACCGAGTCGAGGACGTCGGTGCGCAGCTCGCCGTCGTCGGCGGCGACGATCGATGATCCGAGCTTGACCACCAGAGTCATGGCGCCAGTCTAGGTCTAGATATGAAGCTCGAACTCGTGCTCGCCGATGCGGACGTCGTCGCCAGCCTGAAATCCCGCCTTGGTCAGGGCGCTGACAACGCCGATCTCCAGCAGCCGCTGCTCCAGGTAGGCGAGGGCCTCCTCGTTGCGGGTGTCGTGGCGCTCGAACAGAAGCTCGACGCCGCGACCGGCGACGCGGAAGGCGCCGTCCTCCTCACGCTCGACCCAGTAGCCGCCCTCCCCGGCGGGCCGGTAGACGCGGTGCTCGGCCTCGAATTCGGCGGCGGACTCGCCGCTCGCCACAGCGCCGCCGAGGGGCGACTCGGGCAGGTCGGTGAGGATCCGGCCGCGCAGCTCCTCCAGGCCCTCGCCGGTCGCCGAGGAGACCGCGAGCACTCCAAGGACGCGATCGCCCAGGCGCTCGGCCCACTCGGCCTGAACCGTCTCGACCCGCTCGGCTTCGATCAGGTCCCGCTTGGTCAGGACCACCAGCTCCGGCAGCCGCTCCAGCCCGGCCCCGTGCGCCGAGAGCTCCCCGCGCACGGTCTCGTAGTCGGCGACGGGGTCGCCTTCCATCGGCGCCATGTCGACCAGGTGGACCAGCATCGAGCAGCGCTCGACGTGGGCGAGGAACTCGTGGCCCAGCCCGGCTCCCTCCGCCGCACCTTCGATCAGCCCGGGGATGTCGGCAACCACCGCCTGGCGGTCCTCGCCTTCGATTGTCCCCAGCACCGGCGAGAGCGTCGTGAACGGATAGTCCGCCACCTTCGGCGCCGCCCGCGTCAGCCGGCCCAGCAGCGACGACTTCCCCGCGTTCGGCAATCCCACCAGCCCGACGTCCGCCAGCAGCTTCAGCCGCAACTCGATCCAGTCCGCTTCGCCCGTGGTCCCGTTCTCGGCGAACCGCGGCGCCTGTCGGGTCGAGGTCGCGAACCGCTTGTTCCCGTGTCCCCCACGCCCGCCCTGGGCCACCACCGCCCGCTGGCCAGGCTCCACAAGGTCGATCGCGCTCCCGTCCACCGTCGTCGCCTGCGTCCCCGCCGGCACCGCAATCACCCGCTCCTCGCCCCTCGCGCCATGCCGGTTCGACCCTTCCCCATGACTCCCGCGCTGACCGCGAAAGTGCTTGCTCCCTTTCAAAGC
>DATAIY010000274.1:0-2798 GCA_036262475.1 Solirubrobacterales bacterium | reverse complement strand
GGTCACGGAAGTTGGCGAGTAGCCGGCGACCGTGCTCGGAGCAGATCGACTCGGGGTGAAACTGGACGCCCCACTGCGGCAGCCGGCGGTGCGCGAGGGCCATCAGGACGCCGTCGTCGGACCAGGCGATCGGCCGCAGGTCGGCGGGCAGGGGCTCGCGCAGGCAGAGCGAGTGGTAGCGGACCGCGGTGAACTCGGTCGGGATGCCGGCGAAGAGCGGCGAACCCCGGTGGCGGACGTTGGCGATCCGCCCGTGCACCGGCTCGGGAGCGTGGACGACTCGCCCGCCGTACATCCACCCCAGTCCCTGGTGGCCGAGGCAGACGCCGAGCAGGGGAACCTCCGCGAGGCGGATCGCCTCGGCGCAGACGCCGAAGTCCTCGCGGCGCTCGGGCCTCCCGGGCCCGGGCGAGAGAACGACGTTGTCGAAGTCGCGGGCGGCGATCTCCGCCCAGCTGCGCTCGTCGTTGCGGACGACCAGGGGCTCCTCCCCGTTGACCTCGGCCAGCAGCTGGAAGAGGTTGTAGGTGAAGGAGTCGTGGTTGTCGATCAGCAGTGTCCGCATCGCCGGACACCGGATACTTACGCGGTGACCGCGCCGCCGCCACCCGACCCCGGCCAGGGGATGTTCGAGACATTGCTCGTCTACGCCGGCAGGCCGATCGAACTGGGGGCCCACTTCGCCAGGCTCGCCGCCAGCGTACGCGAGGTGTTCGGGGTCGAGCTGCCAGCGGCGGTCGCCGAGGACGCGCGGCGAGCGGCACGGGGAATCGACCTCGGGCGCCTGCGGGTCGACGTCGGCCCGGGGGGCGCGCCGGGCGAGATCGACCACGGCGTCGCGACGACGACGATCGATCCGGAGATCTTCTTTCCGCCCCGCGAGCGCGGCGCGGCCCTGCGCAGCCTCTCCGCCGGAGGCTGGTCCGGCGCCCACAAGTGGTCGGACCGCGCCTGGCTGGAGGCCGCCGAGGCCGAGCTCGGCGAGGAGGTGCCGCTGCTGGTCGACGCCGACGGGAACGTGCTGGAGGCGGGCAGGGCGAACCTCTTCGTCGTCGGCGAGGGGACGCTGGCGACGCCGCCGCTCGACGGCCGGATCCTGCCGGGAACCGCGCGAGCGGCGACGCTGGAGGTGGCGGCGGAACTGGGCATCGAGGCGGTCGAGAGGCCAGTCGCTCTGGACGAGCTGCCCGACGCCGACGAGGTCTTCCTCACCTCTTCGCTGAGAGGTGTGCGGCCGGTGCGGGCACTCGACGGAATCGAGCTGCGCGGCGACGGCGACCTAGTTGAGCGGCTGGCGGCGGGGCTGCGCGAGCGCTGGCTCGGCACCCGCACCGTCAGCTAGTGCACTTTCCTCAGTTTCGCCCGTTCCTCCTGGCGTTCCACGACCTGGGCGATCAGCTTCAGCACGTTGGAGTCGCCGGAGGCCTTGATGTGGCCCGTCTCGACCGCTTTGCGATAGCTCTTGATCGTGCCTTTCTCGGCCAGCTCGTTGAACTGGGGTCGGTCGATTTCGACCAGCACCCGCTCGTCCTGGGCCAGGTCCTTGTTGATCTTCGGCCCCGGAACCTCGACCTGGTAGAGCTGGATGTCGTGTCTGGCTTTCAGCTCGAGACCGAAGACGAGTTTCAGTTTCGCCAGCGCCGGTACTTCGGCCTGGAATCGCTCGACGGCGGTGCGGATCAGGTCTGCGGTCGACGCCATCCGGCTAGATCTTGTTCCTCTGCAGGAGCTTCTTGCCGATCACCATGCGCTGGATCTCCGACGTTCCCTCGCCGATCAGGAGCAGCGGCGCGTCGCGGTAGAGCCGCTCGATCTCGTACTCCTTCGAGTAGCCGTAGCCGCCGTGGATGCGGAAGCACTCCTCGACGCACTCCTTGCCGGTCTCCGAGGCGAGCAGCTTCGCCATCCCCGCCTCGAGGTCGGAGCGCTCGCCGGCGTCCTTCATCATCGCCGCCTTGCGGGTGAGAAGGCGGGCGGCCTCGATCTTGGTCGCCATGTCGGCGAGCTTGAACTGGATCGCCTGGTGCTGGGCGATCGGCTTGCCGAAGGTCTTGCGCTCCTGGCTGTAGCGGAGGGCCAGCTCCAGCGCCCGCTGGCCGATGCCGACGCCGCGGGCGGCGACGTTGACGCGGCCGACCTCGAGCGCGTCCATCATCTGCACGAAGCCCTGGCCGACCCCGGCCTCCTCGCCGCCGAGCACGCGCTCGGGCGGGCAGCGGTAGCCGTCGTAGACCAGCTCGGTCGACTCGACCCCCTTGTAGCCCATCTTCTTGATCTTGGGCGGCACCACGAGGCCGGCGAAGTCGCCGCTGTTCTCGGCGACCCAGGGCTCCTTCTCGGTGATGAAGCAGGTCATCCCCTTGTAGGCGGGCTCGGCCTTCGGATCGGTCTTCATCAGCACGAAGACGACGCTGGAGCCGAGGCCGTTGGTGACCCACATCTTCTGGCCGTTGAGCTCCCAGTTGCCGTCCTCGCCCTTCTTGGCGGTGGACTTGATGCCCTGGACGTCGGAGCCGACCTCGGGCTCGGAGAGCGAGAAGGCGGCGCGGATCTCCCCGGTCGCCATCTTCGGCAGGAAGTAGTCCTTCTGCTCGTCGGTGCCGAACTTCATCAGCAGGTAGGAGCCGATGAAGTGGGTGTTGACGACGCCGGAGATCGAGATCCAGCCGCGCGAGAGCTCCTCGACGATCATCACGTAGGTCGTCAGGTCGAGCCCCATCCCGCCGTACTCCTCGGGGATCGTGACCCCGAAGAGGCCGAGCTCCTTGAGCTGCTCGACGATCTCGGTCGGGAACTCG
>DATAIY010000273.1:0-11302 GCA_036262475.1 Solirubrobacterales bacterium | reverse complement strand
GGACCGGCGGCGGGGGGGGCAGCGGCGGTTCGAGGCCGGAGATGCGGGCGACGCCTTCTTCTCCGGCTTTGACCAGCGTCACCCAGAGGGTGTTGCCCGGACCGGCGGCGATCTGCCGGGGCGATTCTTTGGGCAGGCCGGTGAGGAGGGTCTTCTGCCCCGCCGAGGTCAGCCGCGTCACCCCACCCTGCACGAACTGAGCGAACCAGAACGCCTGGTCAGCGCCAAGCGCGACACCGAACGGATCACCGAGTTGTTCGCTCGTCTGCGCCGGGTTAGGGGGCGTGATCAACCCGATCTGCTCGGGTACTGCGCCCGGGTCTGAGAACGCGATCTGGCCAGCGGGACTACCGGCGACTCCCTGCGAAGCTCCCACGATTGCGATCGGCAAGTCTTTCTCTCCGAAACCCAGTGCGGTCGTGAGCGTGACGATCCGAGGTTTGCCCGCATCGGCGACGACGACAAGCGAGCCCGCAACGTCGATGTCGCGGGGACTGAGTTCCGCGATGATTTTTGGTTCCTGAATCATCGGGGTCGATGGCGAGAACCGCAAAACCTCTTCCGAGGTCGCAACCCACATCTTCCCGTCCGGCCCGGCGACGATCTTGTTGTTCGTTTCGACCCCGGGGACGAGGAACGTCCCGTTCACCGCCGGCGCCGCGGCGGCCGACGAGACGCAGGCGAGGACGAATGCGGCGGCCAGCACTGCTGCGGCAAGGCATCTCGCGGTGGTCCTCTTCATCGCGCCAGTCGAAGCGGATAGACAGGGAATCTCGACGGGTGGCCCCCCGTCCGGGGCATCGGGCGGCTGCTCAGCCGGGGCTGACGCCGCCGCCGATCGCAGGCGGCTGGGCCGGAGGCGACGGTGGGATCGGGGTATGTTCCGGCGGCGGTTCGGGGTTGGGTTCCGGAGCCGTTTCTTCTTCTTCTTCTTCGCCTTCTTCGGACTTTTCTTCCTTTTCCTGCTTCTTCTTTTCCTTTTCTTCTTCTTCGGGTTCTTCGGATTCTTCTTCTTCGCCGCTGCTCGCTTCCGAGGAGGCCCTGGTGTGGGTGCTATCGAGGGCCGAGAGTTCGGGCAGGCTCGAGGGCACTTCGAATTCGGGGCAGTTCCCTTCCTGGGCGGCCGACATGTAGTTCTGCCAAACCGGGCCGGCGGTGGGACCGCCGAAGCCGGTGTATTCACGCGACTGCGGGTGGCCGACCCAGACGGCGGTCGAGTACATCGGCGTGTAGCCGACGAACCAGGCGTCGGACTCGCCCTCCGAGGTTCCCGTCTTGCCGGCCGCGGAGGTGCAGCCGATCGAGGTGTAGCCGGCGCCGGTGCCCTGGGTGATCACGCCCTCTAGCAGTTTGGTCACTTCCCAGGCCTGGCCCGGAGTGAGGACGCGGTCGCCGGAACCGTTGTCGAATTCGTCGACCTTGCCGTCGGGAAATTTGACCCGGCTGATCGCGGTCGGGTCGTGATGGACGCCGCCGTTGGCCAGGGTCGCGTAGGCGTTGGCCATTTCCAGCGGGGTGACGCCGATGGCGAGTCCCCCGATCGCCTCCGCCGGCACCGACTGCAGCGGCGATTCGATTCCCATCTGGTGGGCGGTTTCGGTCACCGCTTCGGGACCGACGTCGAGGTCGAGCTGGGCGAAGATGATGTTGACCGAGTCCCAGGTGGCGCTGGAGAGGGGCATCACGCCGCCGCCGGGCTCGGCGTTGTTTACCGTCCAGGTGCCACCGCCCGGGATCTCGAGCGTCTTCGGCGAAGTTCCGTCGTAGTAGGTGGTGTAGGGGTCGATCCCCTGCTTGATCGCCGTCGTCAGGACGAAGGTCTTGAACGAGGATCCCGGCTGGCGGTGGGCCTGCCAGGCGTAGTTGAACTGCTTTTCGCTGGCGTAGCCTTCGGTCGAGGCGAGGGCGACGATCGCCCCCGTTTTCGGATCGACCGAGGCGAGGCCGGCGGCGGGGCCGCCTTCGGGGTAGCAGACGTAGCAGGCTTCTTCGACCGCGGTTTCGGCCTTCGCCTGCAGGCTCGGATCGATCGTCGTGTAGGCCTTGAGGCCGCCGTTGCGGACGGTGTTGATCCCGTACTTGTCGATCAGTTCCTGCTGGACGAGGTCGAAGAGGAATGGGTCGTGGATCACCTTGTACTTGCTGCCCGGGTGGAGGCCGAGCCCGTGGGTGCGGGCATCGCGGTATTCGGTCTGGGTGATGTAGTCCTGTTCGAACATCGTCCCCAGCACCTCGTTGCGGCGCTTGAGCGCGGCTTTCGGATCGAGGAGAGGGTTGTATTCCGACGGTGCCTGCGGCAGCCCGGCGATCAGTGCCGCCTCGGTCAGGTTGAGGTCCTTGGCGGGTTTGCTGAAGTACGTCTGCGCCGCGGCTTCGGCGCCGACCGCGGTCTGCCCTTCGACGGTCCCGTACGGGGCGGTGTTGAGGTAGGAGGTGAGGATCCAATCCCGGTCGTGGACTTCCCAGAGATCCTCGGCCAGGTGGGCTTCGATCAGCTTGCGTTCGAGCGTCTCTTCCGGGTTCTGAATGTAGAGGTTGCGGACCAGCTGCTGGGTGATCGTGGAGGCGCCCTGGACCGGCTTGCCCCCCGCCAGGACGTCCTTCCAGGCGGCGCGGGCGATGCCCTGAGGGTCGAGTGCGCCGTGGCTGTAGAAGTTCTTGTCCTCGATCGCGACCGTGGCCTCCTTGAGCGTCGTCGGCAACGCGCTCGAGGGCACCGGCTGGCGGATGTTGTTGGAGCGGATGAAGCCGATCAGGCTGCCGTCGGCCGCGTAGATCGCAGAGGAGCGGCCCTTCTGGACCGGCTTCAGGCTCGAGAGCGGCGGCGCCGAGTTGTAGATGTTCAGCGCCCAGGCCGCGGCAATGCCGCCGGCGACCGCGAGCAGGGCGACGAGCACGCCGATCGGAATCGCGATCTTGTGCCAGCGCGAATGGTGCGGCTTGCGACGCCGCCTGCGAATACGGGTGGCCATCCGCCCGCGATTGTAGAGAGCGCTCGGCGCCGGCCGGGGTCGTCGAGGGTGCCGCAAGCCGGCTTGCCGAGCGGATCGCGCCGCTACGCGCGCAGCTTGTAGCCCCGCGAGAAGAGGCGCAGGTTGAAGACGAAGAGCGCCGCGGTGGCCCCGGTGAGGGCGAGCAGGGAGAGCGGGATGCTGACTTCGGAGTAGCCGACGAAGCCGTAGCGGACGAGGGAGATCATGTAGTAGATCGGGTTGAAATGGGTCAGGGTCTGGAAGGGCTGGGGCAGCAGCGAAGCCGAGTAGAAGACGCCGCCGAGAAAGATCAGCGGCTGCAGCACGAAGGTCTGGGCGAAGGCGACGTCGTCGAACTGCTCGGCGCGTACCCCGATCAGCACGCCCAGCTGGGAAAAGAAAAAGCCGACGAGGAACAGCGACGGGATCAGCACCAGGATGTTTTCCACCGGCAGGTCGACCAGGACCGCGGCTGCGAGAAAGGTGATCACGGCAACCAGCAGCCCGCGCACGAAGCCGCCGAGTGAGAAGGCCAGCAACAGCTCCAGCGGCGAGGCCGGAGAGGAGAGCTGGTCGTGGATCGCGCCCTGAAACTTCTGCTGCAGGATCGAGGACGAGTTGTTGGTGAAGGAGTTGGTCGCCCAGGCCATCATGATCAGGCCCGGAATCACGAAGAGGATGTATTCGATCCCGTGCAGCTGCTTGATTCGCGAGCCGAGGGCGGCGCCGAAGACGGTGATGTAGAGGAACGTTTCCAGCAGCGGCCCGCCAAGCGTCTGTTTCTTGATCTTCATGAAGCGGCTGACCTCGCGCCGCCAGAGGGTGATGAAGCGAATCTGGGCGGCGCTCACAGCGTCATCTCCTCGATCTTCGAGCGCGAGAGCTCGTTGCGCCCGACCAGCGCCAGGTAGGCGTCCTCGAGGTTGACAACGCCGAAGCGGGCGGCCAGGTCCTCGCTCGTCCCCTCCGCCGCGATCTGCCCGTCGGCGATGAAGGCGATCTTGTTGCAGAGCTGCTCCGCCTCCTCCAGGTAGTGCGTGGTCAGCAGGATCGTCGTCCCCTCCTGGTTGATTTTCTGGACGTAGTGCCAGAGCTCCAGGCGCAGCTCGATGTCGACCCCGGCGGTCGGCTCGTCGAGGATCAGCAGCCGCGGCCGGTGCATCAGCGCCCGGGCCAGGATCAGCCGCCGCTTCATGCCGCCGGAAAGGGTGCGGGTGCGATCGCCGGCCTTAGCGGTGAGCGAGAAGGTCTCGAGCAGCTCCTCGGTCCGCTCGCGGCGCTCGCGCTTGGGCATCCCGAAGTAGCCGGCGTGGAAGTCGAGGGTCTCCTCGGCGGTGAGGAAGTGGTCGAGATTGACCTCCTGCGGCGCCAGCCCGACCGCCTGGCGGGCCTTCCCGTAGTCGTGGATGGCGTCGTGGCCGAAGACTTCGATCGTGCCCCCGGTCGGCTGCGCGAGGCCGGTGGTGCAGTGGATCAGGGTCGACTTGCCGGCTCCGTTGGGGCCCAGCAGCCCGAAGATCTCGCCCGGCTCGATGTCGATCGAGACTCCCCGCAGGGCCTCGACCCCGGTCGGGTAGCGCTTCGCGAGGTCAACGATGTGCAGTGCCTTGTCGCTCATCGCCGTCAATCTAGTCATAGGCTGAGCTCGTGCCCCAGCCGTTGCTCGCCGTCGACGCTCCCTCGATGCTCTTCCGCGCCTTCTACGCGCTGCCGAGCAAGATCGTCGGGTCCGACGGCAGGCCGGTGAACGCGCTGCTGGGATCGGCCAACCTGATCCTGCGCGAGGTCGAAATCCACCAACCGCGCGCGGTGGTCCTCTGCTTCGGCCCCGACGCCGCCTCCTACCGAACCGAGCTTTACCCGGCCTACCACGCCAAGCGCGAGGAGGAAATGCCCGACGAGCTCTCGCCCCAGTTCGCCAACGCCGTCGACTTCTTCGAGGCCTTCGGCTGGACCGTCGCCTCCAGCGACGACCTCGAGGCCGACGACCTGCTCGGCACCTACGCCCGGCGCGAGGCGGAGGCCGGCGGTCACGCCCTGCTGCTGACCGGCGACCGCGACATGTACCAGTGCGCCGGGCTCGGGGTGACGGTGCTCTACGTCCGCACCGGTGGCAAAGGCGCCGAAGAGGTCGGGCCCGACGAGGTGCGCGAGCGCTACGGGATCGGCCCCGAACTGGTCCCCGACTTCATCGCCCTGCGCGGCGATTCCTCCGACGGCCTCCCCGGCGCCAAGGGGATCGGCCCGAAGACCGCGGCCGAGCTGCTGCGCCGCCACGGCTCGCTGGAGGCGGTGCTCGACAACGCGATCCGCGAGCAGCGGCTGAAGCTGCGCGGCGCCCTGATCGACGCCCGCGAGGACCTGCTCGCGTTCAAGGACATCGCGACCCTGCGCAACGCCGGGGTCGAGCCGCCGGCGGACGCGCCGACCGACTGGGCCGCGGCCGCCGCCGCGGCTCGCGAGCGCGGCATGAACCGGTTGGCCGAGCGCCTGGAGCAGTCTGGTTGAACGCGTCGCCAGCTTTTTCCCGTCATGGGGTGGAAAAAGCTGGAGGCGTCGCTGTCAGGGCCCGGTCGCGCGCAGCGCGACGGCGAGGCTCCAGGCGGAGACGATCGCCCAGACGCCCTCGAGCAGGACGAAGCCCCACTGTGAGCCGATCAGGGCAAGCACGGCGAGGATCGCCGAGCCGACCAGGTTGAGAGTGAGGTAGAGCCGCGAGCTCGGCTGCATCCGCTCGAACTGGACCGCGGCGAAGGCGGTGAGAATCAGCAGCGCGCCGACGACCTGGATGACCTGGTCCACGCCCCGAGACTAGAGCCGCGAGTACCGTGGGTTGATGCCCTCGGCCCCGATCCCGTGGCGCGGGCCGGGCGATGACCGGCCCGACCTGCCCCTCCCCCCCGGTCCGATGCCGCTTCGCTCCGGCGGCCAGAACCGCAAGCGCTGGCGCTACGTCGGCCTCTTCGCCGAGGAGCTGATGCTCTGCGCCGCCCGGGCCGAGGTTGGCCCGCTGAGCCAGTCGTTCTGGGTGCTGTGGGATCGCCACGGTCACAACCAGTACGCCCACACGGCCCTGATCCCGGGCAGCCGCGAGGTGACGATGGACGGCTCCCGGATCGAGATCGACGCGGCCGGTCTGCGCGCGAGCCTGCGGCTGGGCGTGTGCGCGCCGATCGAATCGATCTGCCCCAGCGGCAGCGGCTGGGGCTGGACTCGCAAGCGAGCCGGGGTGCCGATCGAGGGCACGGTCGAGATCCCCGGGCAGCGCTGGCAGGTTTCCGGGCACGGCATCGACGACGAGTCCGCCGGCTACCACCAGCGGCATACGAGCTGGCGCTGGTCGGCCGGAGTCGGCCACTCGCCCGAAGGGCAGCCGTTGGCCTGGAACCTCGTCGAGGGCGTCAACGACCCGGCCGAGAACAGCGAGCGGGCGATCTGGGTCGACGGCGAGCCCACCGAGCCGGCGCCGGTCTCTTTCGACGGCATGGCCGGGGTCGAGTTCGCCGGCGGACGCCGGCTCGGCTTCGCCTCCGAGTCCGAGCACGCCCGCGACGACAACTACCTCCTCTTCCGCTCCCGCTACCGCCACCGTTTCGGCAGCTTCTCGGGCTCCCTCGGCGGCGTGCAGCTGGCCGAGGGCCTCGGCGTGATGGAGGAGCACGACGCCGTCTGGTGAGCGCGACTTCCGCCTCAGCGGGGCGCGCCTAGCGATACTCCGGGTTCGGGAAGTCGAAGCTGCAGCCGGCATCCCAGGCCGAGCGTTGGTTGCCGTGGGCGGGGATGCCGCCGGCGTCCTTGAGGATCCGCGCCAGGTGGAGCATGTTCCAGGCGGCGAAGGTGGTGTTGCGGTTGGTGAAGTCGTTCTCGGGACCGCCTGAGCCCTCGTCCAGGTAGGACGGGCCGGGGCCGGCCTCGCCGATCCAGCCGGCGTCGGCCTGCGGCGGGATCACATAGCCGAGGTGCTGGAGCGAGTAGAGGGTGTTCATCGCGCAGTGCTTGACGCCGTCCTCGTTGCCGGTCACCAGGCAGCCGCCGACGCGGCCGTAGTAGGCGTACTGGCCGGCATCGTTGAGCAGATGCGAGTTGCCGTAGAGGCGCTCGACGATCTGCGTCGCCACCGAGGACTTCTCCCCGAGCCAGATCGACATGCCGAGGACGAGGATGTCCGCCGCCATCACCCTCTCGAAGATCGCCGGCCACTCGTCCTTCTCCCAGCCGTGTTCGGTCATGTCGGGCCAGACGCCGGTGGCAATCTCGTGGTCGACCGCGCGGATCCCCTCGACGGCGACGCCGTTGCGGCGCATGATCTCCATCGAGATGTCCATCAGGCCCTGGGTGTTGGAGACCTCGGGGCTGCGCTTGAGGGTGCAGTTGATGAAGAAGGCGCTGAGGTCCGAGTAGTCGGTCTCGCTCTTCTCGCACAGCTCGGCCTGCATGTCGGTCAGCTCAGTCACTTCGTCCCCCCGGTTGTCGGTTCAGTCCGCGCTGCTCGCGCTTGCCGCGAGAGCATCTCGCCTCGTCTCGAAGAAGTCCATCATCAAGGCCACCGGCTCGGCCGCCTTGAGCAGCTCCGCGTAGTTCAGCTCCGCGCCGCTGAATCCGTTCGCCTGCCAGAGCTCGCCAGAGACCGCGGCGGTCCAGGGACCTACGTAGACATAGGGCTCAGGGTGGTTCTGATCGCCGGGCGAGAGGCCATAGTTGGCTCGCACGCCGTCCGCTTCGGAGCCGAGTTCGATCGCGATGTCGAAGTGCTCGGGCCAGAGCCTCGGCGGCGTCGCGGCGTCCCCGGGCGCCGCGACGCTCACCAGGCGAGCGAGGACCGTCCCACCGAGTCCGTACCACTCGCCGAGGGCGAGCGACGCCGTCCGGTCCACGCCAAGCGGTTCGTTGTCGAACTCCGTCCCCGGCGGCAGCAGGTCGGAGATGATCGATCCCGCCTCGGCCAAGGTCGTAAGCGCCGCTCGGCGCTCCTCCCCGTCGATGCTGCGGATCAACTCCGCCCCCTCGACCCGCACCCGTTGGCGGGTGCCTCCGAATTCGAACTCCGGAGTGCCGAAGCCGCCCGGGGCGGCCTCTAGGGCGATCTCGTTGTCGGGCTTGCGTGCAGGCGCGACGAGGACTTCGGCGACGCGGTGTAAGGACCCCACCGTGGCGCCAAACGTCTCCGGCAAGGGAATCAGGGGAGAGGTCATCGGATTTGCGCTGGGACCCAAACCATTACGGGCCGATCGTAGTCGCCGGCCTACCAGGGGTCGACGAAGCGACTGCGTTGCGCGAGCTCCACCGGCGCCGCCGCGGCGAGGGTCGAGGCGATCAGGGAGCGCGTCTCCGCCGGGTCGATCACGTCGTCGATCTCGAACAGCACCGCCGAGTTAAGCGCCTTGGCGTTGTCTTCGGCGGCGGCGGTGAGATCGCGGACCCGCTGCTCGCGCTCGCCCTCGTCGGCGATCGCCTCGAGCTCCTTGCGCAGCGCCAGCCGGACTGCGCCTTCGAGCCCCATCGGCCCGAGGTGGGCCGCCGGCCAGGCGACGGTCAGTAGCGGCTCGTGCAGGCTGCCGCCGGTCATCGCCTGGGCGCCGAGCCCGTAGCCGCGTCGCAGGATCACCGCGATGAGCGGCACCCGCAGGGCGCCGCCGGCGATCAGTAGCCGCGAGGCGTGGCGAACCAGGCCGGTCGCCTCGGCGTCGGGCCCGACCATGAAGCCCGGCGTGTCGACGAGCGAGAGGACCGGCAGCCCGAAGGCGTCGCAGAGCTGGAGGAGGCGCGCAGCCTTGTCGGCGGCGCCGCTGGTGATCGCCCCCGCCATGTGGCGGGTGTCGTTGGCGACGATTCCGACCGGCCGCCCCTCGATCCGCGCCAGCGCGGTCACCATCTCCGGCGCGAAACGCTCGCGCAGGAAGGTGACCGAGCCCTCGTCGGCGAGGGTCTCGACGATCGGCGCCACCGCGTAGGCGCGCCGCTGGCGCTCGGGGACGAGGTCGCGGAGGCGGGTCTGGTCGGGCGCCGGGCCGGGCTCGGCCGTTCCCTGGAAGTAGCCGATCAGGCGCTTGGCGACCGCCGTCGCCTCGCGCTCGTCGGCGGCGACCATGTCGACGACGCCGTTGGCCGCCTGCATCTCGATCGGCCCGACCTCGTCCGGGTCGACTTTGCCGAGCCCGCCGCCCTCGATCATCGCCGGGCCTCCCATCCCCAGCGAGGAGTTATCGGTGGCGACGATAAGGTCCGAGCAGCCGGCGATCACGGCATTTCCGGCGAAGCAGCGGCCGGCGACGACGGCGATCCGTGGCACCACGCCGGAGAGCTTGGCCCAGAGCGCGAAGGCCCGCGTCTCCAGCGCGGAGACGACCGGGTAGTCGGAGTCGCCGGGCCTCCCGCCGCCGCCCTCGGCGAAGAAGACGGTCGGCAGGCGCATGCGCTCGATCAGCTCGAAGAGGCGGTCCTTCTTCTTATGGCCGAGCGCCCCCTGGGTCCCGGCGAGGACCGTGTAGTCGTAGGAGAGCACGGCGCAGGCGGCGCGCTCGCCGAAGAGCTCGCCGTTGATGCGCGCGGTGCCGGCGACGAGGCCGTCGGCCGGGGTGCGCTCGATCAGGTCCTGGACCTCGCGCCGCCCGCGCTGCGCGGCGATCGCGAAGCGCCCGTACTCGATGAAGGAGCCGGGATCGACGAGGTCGGCGATGTTCTCCCGCGCCGTCCTCGCCCCCGCCGCGTGGCGGCGCTCGACCGCATCCGGTCGCGCCTCGTCTTCGGTCAGCGCCCGGCGCGCCAGCACCTCCGCCAGGTCTTCCCGCTCGGCACCGCCGTCGGGCATCTACCCGCCGAGTCCCCCGAAGATCGCGAAGGGATTCGGCGGACGCTCGTCGTAGGCGACCTTGCCGCTGCCCTCGACGGTCACCTGGCTGCCCGCGGGAGCCTCGCCTTCGAGCCGCGTGGCCAGGGCCCTGGCACTGTCCTCGTCGGTGGCGCCGACGACCAGGTACTTCCAGCGCCGAACGGCCGGTAGGCCCTCGGCGCGCAGCAGCTCGTCGAAATGGACCGCGTCGCGATGGGAGGGAAGGTCGACGCGCACCTCGAACAGTGGCGACCCGCCTTCCTCCACCTTCTTGCGCTCGGAGGCGATCAGCTCTTCGTGCTCGGCTACCTTGGCGGCGTCGCTTTCGGGGAGCGGCTTGTCCGGGTCCTCCCACTCCTCGGCCTCCGGGTGCCAGTGCTTGAGCTCGACTTCGAGGTTCCATTCGTGCCGCTTGCCCAGTTTCCCGACCAGGTCGCGCGCGCTCTCGGCCTGCTCCCGAGTCCCCGCGTAAAGGAAGACTCGACCTCCATCGCGCGAAATGATCACCCGATCGTGGAAGGCGTCGCTGAGGTCGTGTTCGAGCCCGCGCGCGTCGAGCCGTTCAACCAGGGGTGTCGCGTCCCACGCTTCCATCGGGTCGATCTGCAGTCGCCAATCGTCGTTCATGCGCTCAACATAGAGTCTCTTGTCGATGAGCACCACCACCGAGGGCGCCCGGCCTGGGTCTCCAACCAACGTCGCCGTAGTCACCGACAGCACCACCTACCTGCCGCCGGAGTTGATCGAGCGCTGGGAAATCGGCCAGGTCAGCCTCTACGTCGGCTGGGGCCGCGAGCGCCTGCCCGAGCAGGACTACGAGCTCGACGACTTCTACGCCCGCCTGCGCGACTCACCCGACCTGCCCTCCACCTCGCAGCCTTCCGTCGGAAACTTCCTCGCCCACTACGAACCACTCGCCGGCGCCGGCCGGGACGTCGTCTCGATCCACATCGCCAGCGGACTCTCGGGCACCTGTGAGAGCGCCCGCGAGGCGGCCCGGGTCGTCGCTGAAAAGGGGCTCCCGGGCCGGATCGATGTCGTCGACGGCCAGACCGGGGCCGGCGGGCTCGGCTGCCTGGTCCTCGCCGCCGCCGACGCCGCCCAGCGGGGGTTGGCCCTCGAGCAGGTGGTCGACGCAGTCAACGAGGCCCGCGAAGGCCTCGAGATCTGGTTTTGCCTCGACACCCTCGAGTACCTCCGTCGCGGCGGTCGCATCGGCGCCGCCCGGGCCTTGCTCGGCTCGGCGCTGAAGATCAAACCGATCCTCACCTTCGGCACCGAGATCGCCCCGGTCGGCCGCGTCCGCACCGCCAGGCGCGCCCATGAGCGGATGGTCGCCTACCTGCGCGAGCTGCACCAGCGCGGCGCCACCGACTGGATCGTCCAGCACGCCCAGCTGCCCGAGGAGGCCGCCTCCCTGGTCGCCGAAGGCACCGAGATCCTCGGTAAGGAGCCGCTCTTCTGCACCGAGGTCGGCCCCGTCCTCGGCGCCCACCTCGGC
>DATAIY010000272.1:0-12128 GCA_036262475.1 Solirubrobacterales bacterium | reverse complement strand
ATCCTCGGCAACACCGCGACCCAGCCGGACCCGTCCTGCCCCAAGTTGCCCTGCCAGGCAGTCGGCAGCGTCACCGGATTTCAGGTCAACAACGGCCAGACCAGCCTTCCCTTCCTCGTCCCGCACAACGGCACGATCAAGACCTGGACCCTGACCCTGGCGCAGCCGACGAACTCGCAGCGCTCCTTCTTCAACGGATTCTTCGGCACGCCGCCGGAGGCACGCCTGGCGGTCCTCAGGCGGGTTGCGGGAACCAACCCACCCCGCTACGAACTGCGCAGCCAGGGGGCGATCAAGGTCCTCTCGCCGTATCTCGGCCAGACGGTCAAGTTCGGCTCCAACCTGAAGGTCGAAAAGAACGACATCATCGGCATCACCGTTCCGACCTGGGCCCCGACCTTCGCCCAGGGGCTCGCCAGCAACAACATTTGGCGCGCCAGCCGCGCTCCGGGCACCTGCACCAGCTCCACCGACATCCGCCAGGGCGAACCGCAGCAGAAGATCGGCCGCCGAGCCACCTACGGCTGCCGCTACACCACCGCCCGCCTGCTCTACACGGCAACCCTGGTCGAGGGCAGCTAACCCGCTCGACGCGCAGAGCGCCACCGAGAGGGGATCCTGCGGGCGGACCATACTTTGTCCGTTCTCGGACCCCCTCTTCGCGTCGCCCACGAGCCGGGATCTTCTGGTCCTGCCACCGCCGCCTCTCGCGCCGGGGCCGATCAGGTCAGAGGTGCCGAGAACGCAAACCTCGCCCGCAGGCGCCTCTGACCGGGGCGTACCCGCGCGCCTTATGCCGCTGAGGGCAAGACGCGCGGGGTCGCCTGATCTTTGGGTAGCGCCGCGGCGCTTGCGATCAGACTCTGGAACTCATTCAGGGCCAGGTGCCCGACCGCCTCGAGGATCTCCTCGTCGGTCCAGCCGATTTCACGCGCCTCCTCATGCAGGTGGAGCGGGGGAGGGCCGTCGGCGTCCAGCGCCTCCTTCAGATAGAGCAGGAGCGCCGCCTCCTTCTCGTCGGCGGAAGTGAAGCTGCGAGCCCGTGAAACCTCGTCGAGGCCGAGCCCGGCCCGGCGTGCCGACTTGGCGTGCTGGGCGATGCTGTAGTTGTCTTCGCGATGCTCGGCCACCGCGAGCGCGATCCGCTCACGGGTCGCCTGGGGGAGGACGCCACCGCGAAGCTCGGAACGCATCCGGGTGTAGGCACGAAGTACTGCGGGGGAGCCAGCGAGGACGCCGACGAACTTGGTGACCGCGCCGCCGGTCGCCTGGATGGTCTTGATCAGTGGCGCGCTCTCGTCGGGAGCCGTTAGCTCGTCGTGGATCTGGAATCTGCTTACTGCGGTTTTTACCGTCACGTCGCTTCTCGTCTCTGGCCCTGCTGAGGGCGAATATTTCGCTTTACAGAGCCTTTACGTGGCCTTTACTTTACTTTGAGCCTCTAACTTACAAGGAGTAAGTTATACCTGCTTCTTGACCGACTTGCAAGCCGCCAAGGTGGCTTCGTCTCTACCCGCTATACGGCGTTCGGCACCTCCCCGGTTCATTCGCCTATCGTTGCGCCCCTCTCGCGCACACGCCAAGGAGGCCGGAATGGCAGAGCAACCCCGCAGCGCCGCTGACGTCGTCGAGATCGTCGAGCAGAATGACGTCCGCTTCATCCGCCTCTGGTTCACCGACGTGCTCGGGCAGCTCAAGAGCTTCTCGATCAACTCCTCCGAGCTCGAGGATGCCTTCGAAGGCGGCATGGGCTTCGACGGGTCCTCGATCACCGGCTTCAACCCAATCGAGGAGTCCGACATGCTCGCCGTGCCGGATCCCTCGACCTTCGAGCTGCTTCCGTGGCGCCCCGAGGATGAGAACGCGGTCGCCCGCATGTTCTGCGACATCCGCGTGCCGGGCGGCGGACCCTACGAGGGCGACCCGCGCTGGATCCTGCGGCGGGCGATGAAGCGGGCCGAAGAGCTCGGCTTCGACGCCTACAACATCGGCCCCGAGCTCGAGTTCTTCTACTTCCGCTCGGCCAAGCCGGAGGGCGGCATTCCCGAGGTGCTCGACGAGGGCGGCTACTTCGACCTGACCACGCTCGACGCCGGCTCCGACCTGCGCCGCGAGACGGTGCTGGCGCTGGAGAAGATGGGGATCCACGTCGAGTACACCCACCACGAGGTCGGGCCCTCCCAGCACGAGGTCGACATGCGTTACAAGAACGCGCTTGAGATGGCCGACGACTGCATGACCTACCGGATCGTGGTCAAGGAGTACGCGATGAAATACGGCTGCCACGCGACCTTCATGCCGAAGCCGCTGTTTGGCGAGAACGGCTCCGGCATGCACGTCCACCAGTCGCTCAGCAAGGAGGGCAAGAACGCCTTCTACGACGCCGACGACCCCTACTACCTCTCGTCGACCGCGAAGTCGTTCATCGCCGGCCAGCTCAAGCACGCCCGTGAGATCTCGCCCCTCTTCGCCCAGTGGGTCAACTCCTACAAGCGGCTGGTGCCTGGTTTCGAGGCGCCGGTCTACCTCGCCTGGTCTCGCCGCAACCGCTCGGCGCTGATCCGGGTGCCGCTCTATCACCCCGGCAGGGAGGCCGCGACCCGGGCCGAGTTGCGCTGTCCCGACCCCGCCTGCAACCCCTACCTCTGTTTCGCCGCGATGCTGCAGGCGGGTCTGGAAGGGGTCGAGAAGGGCTACGAGCTTCCCGAGCCGATGGAGCAGAACCTCTACCACCTCTCGCAGGAGGAGCTCTCCCACCAGGGCATCGAGCAGCTGCCGGCGACGCTCGGCGAGGCAATCGAGGTTGCCGCCGACTCCGAGCTGGTGCTGCGCACCCTGGGCGAGCACACCTTCCGCCGCTTCGTCGAGATCAAGCGGCAAGAATGGGACGACTACCGGGTCCAGGTCACCCCCTTCGAGATCGAAAACTTCCTGCCGATCCTCTGAGCGCGGCGGGGTAGATGGCGACGCTCCACGTCCTCCGGGTCTTCACCGACGAGAACGGGGAGTGGGGCAACCCGCTCGGCGTCTTCCTCGCCGGCGAGGAGATCCCGGAGGGCCGCCGCCAGACGGCGGCTCGAGAGCTCGGCTTCTCGGAGACGGTCTTCGTCGACGACGCCGAGAGCGGTCGCTGCAGGATCTTCACGCCGGGGCTGGAGCTGCCGTTCGCGGGTCACCCCAGCGTCGGGACCGCCTGGCTGCTCGAGCGGGAGGGGCAGGGGAGCGACGTACTGCGCCCACCCGCCGGCGAGATCGCGGTCCGCCGCGAAGGGGAGCTCACGTACGTAGCCGCGCGCGCCGAGTGGTGCCCGCCGTGGAAGCTGATCGAGATGGGCGGCGCCGCGGAGGTCGAGGCGCTCACCGAGCCGCCGCCGGGCGAGACCCTGACCTACTGCTGGGCCTGGCAGGAGGAGTCTGCCGGTGAGGTCCGCTCGCGATGCTTCTCGCTCGAGGACGGCATCGGCGAGGACGAGGCGACCGGGTCGGCGGCGATTCCGCTCTGCGTCGAGCTCGAGCGGGGGCTGACGATCCGCCAGGGCAGCGGTTCGCTTCTCTACGCGCAGCCTCTCGGCGACGGTCGCGCGGAGGTCGGCGGCCGCGTCGTCCTCGACGAGGTCCGCGCCTTCGGCCCCTGATCCCCGTCAGTTGCCGCGGCCGGGACGCGAGAGTGCGGAGGGCCACCAGAACCTGTCGCCGAGGGAGAGCGCGATCGCCGGCACGAGGACGCTGCGGACGACGAAGGTGTCGAGAAGGACACCAAAGGCGACGACGAAGCCGAGCTCGGTGAGGAAGGTGAGGGGGAGGACGGCCAGCACCGAGAAGGTGCCGGCGAGGACGATCCCGGCGCTGGTGATGACGGCTCCGGTGACGGCCAGGGCCCGCAGGATTCCCTGTTCGGAGCCGTGCTTCTCCGTCTCCTCGCGGGCGCGGGCGATGAGGAAGATGTTGTAGTCGATGCCGAGCGCGACCAGGAAGACGAAGGCGAACAGCGGCAGCGAGGGGTCCGAGCCGGGGAAGCCGAAGATCACGTCGAAGACGAAGTAGCCGACGCCGAGTGCGGCGAGGAAGCTGAGGATCACGGTGCCGATCAGGATCAGCGGCGCGACCACCGCCCGCAGCAGGCCCATCAGGATCAGGAAGACGACGATCAGGATCAGCGGCGGGATCACCACCGAGTCCCATCCGGCCGCGTCGCGGACGTCGAATTCGACCGCCGTCGGCCCGCCGATGAGCGTCCCGGGCGCCGCCGCCTGCGCGGCGTCGCGAATCGGTTCGATCAGATCGAACGCATCGGTCGAGTACGGGTTGGGTTCGAGCGTGGCCTGGAGCAGGATCCCCGGGGGGCCTTCGGCGACCGGCTGCGAGACGGCCTCGACGCCGCTCACGCCTTCGACCGCGCTCTTCACGGATCCGACGTTGGCGGAGTCTTGGACGACGACGTCGGTGAGCGCCGTCGTCCCGGAGGGGAAGCTCTTGTTGAGCAGCGTCTGGCCTTCGACCGATTCGACTTCGTTGCGGTAGGTGTCTTCGCTGGTCAGTTCCGTCGAGAAGAAGGCGAACCCGCAGCAGAAGATCACCAGGACGCCGGCGGTGCCGAACATCACACGGCGCGGCGAGATCGCGACCCGCTGACCGATCCGCGCCCAGACTCCGTGGGTGGCGTCGCTGGTGTGCTCGAGCCGGTGACGGCGCATCTCATACGGAGTGAACACGGCGCGGTCGAGCGGCCCGACGATCAGCGAGGGGATCCGCCGGCCGCTGAGGATGCGCAGGAACCAGTTGAGGAGGACGAGGGGAAGCAGAACCACCACCAGCAGACAGGAGACGAC
Source organism: Solirubrobacterales bacterium (assembly GCA_036262475.1). GTDB lineage: Bacteria > Actinomycetota > Thermoleophilia > Solirubrobacterales > 70-9 > VAYN01. The sequence goes on along the minus strand of DATAIY010000272.1, from coordinate 7,299 downwards.
CACCAGGGCGAGCGCGCTCGCACTGGGCCCGTCGACGATGCGCCGGCGCGCCCGTTCGGAGATCGCTTCGGCCTGCGGTGCGGTCTCCGGCGTGTGCGGGACGAAGGGCCAGAAGGCGCGACGGCCGAAGATCGTCAGCAGAGCCGGCAGCAGCGTCAGCATCGAGAGGGCCGCGCAGGCGATCCCGATCGCAGCGATCGGGCCCAACCCGGAGGTGCCGTTGACCTTGGCGATCATCAGGCAGAGCAGCGCCGCGATCACCGTCGCCGCCGAGGCGAAGATCGCCGGCCCGGCCGATTCGAGCGCGGTGCGCATCGCCTCGTACTTGTCGGCGGTGCGGTGGAGCTCCTCGCGGTAGCGGGCCACGAGCAAGAGCGCGTAATCGGTCCCGGCGCCGAGGACCAGCACTGACATGATCGAGCTGGACTGTCCGTTGACGGTCACGCCCAGCTCGGTGAGCCCGTACCCGATCGAGCGCGAGAGCGTCTCCGCGAAGAGCACCGCTGTGAGGGGGATGAGGAAGAACATCGGCGAGCGATAGATCACGATCAGGAGGAAGATCACGAGGCTGACCGCGGCCAGCAGCAGGGTGCCGTTGATGCCTTCGAAGACTTCGATCGCGTCGGCCGAGAAGCCGGCGCCGCCGGTGATCTTCACCTCGAGGCCGCCGCCGGGGTTCGAGATCTGTTCGCGCCAGTACTTGATCGGATCGACGATCCGTTCGCCCTCGCCGTTGCCCTTGATGTAGGCGCTGACGATCGCGGCCTTGCCATCGGTGGAGCAGACCGGCCCGACGAACGGCGCGTAGTCGGACGGCTGGCCGGGGATCGTCGTGAATGGGGTGCCACAGCCCGGCGGCAGGCCTTCGCTCGCGGATTCCGCCTTCTCGGAGGCGGGGGGCTTGCCGCCGGCGGCAGCGGTCGCCCCGTCGGGGACGACTCCGGGAAACCGCTCGGCGGCCATCTTTTCGACGTCTTCGACGATCTCTTCCTGGTCGGCGGCGGTCAGGCCGGACTCGCGCCGGTAGACGATTACGGCGGGGGCGATTTCGCCGTTCTGCAGCGACTCGGTGGCATTGAGGGCCTTTGTCGACTCGGCGTCTCCGGGCAGGTAGGAGGTTGCCTCGTTGCTTTCGGCGTCTTCGAACTTGGCCGGCAGATCGGCCGGTCCGGCGGCGACGAAGATGGTGACGAACCAGATCGCGAAGACGATCCACTTCGCCCGGCGGCCGGCCGGAAAGGTGAATACCTTGCCGCGCATGGCGGCCATATTGCCAAAGACCGGAGTCGGCCTCTAGGGAATCTTTAGGCGAGGAGCTCCCGCAGCGAGCTCGCCTCGGTCACAGGCAGCTGGCAGGCGAAGTTCTCGCAGACGTAGGCGGCGGGCTTGCCGTCGACCGCGGTGCGGTCTCGTAGTAGCGGCGGCTCCTCGCCTCCCTCCGGTCCTCCGGCGAGGACGAGGTGGGGGCGGAAGGAGGAGCGGACGGTCGCCGCCAACTCGCCGAGGTCCTCGCCGACCAGCGCCACCTCGCGGGTCTGCGCCAGGAGGAAGTCGAGCGCCGCCAGCAGGTGGGCGAAGGATTCCGGGTGCTGGGTCGCGGGCTTGGAGAAGAGCCGCAGGACGCCGATCGCCTGCTCTTCGTAGCGGTGCTCGCCGGTCAGCGCCGCCAGCCGCAGGAGGCCGAACGCGGCCGAGCTGTTGCCGGAGGGAATCGGGTGGTCGCCGATCTCCTTGCGCCGGGCGATCAGCTCCTCGTGATCGGCGGAGGTCGAGTAGAAGCCGCCGCGCTCGGGGTCGCCGAAGCGGGCGATCATGGTGTCGGCGAGGTCGCGCGCACGTTCGAACCAGCGGCTCTCGAAGCTGGATTCATACAACGTCAGCAGCGCCTCGAGCAGGAGCGCGTGGTCCTCGAGGTAGGCGTTGAGGCGGGCGTCGCCACCCTTGTAGGTGCGCAGCAGCCGGCCCTGGTCGTCGCGCAGCGAGCCGAGCACGAACTCCGCACACTCGCGGGCGGCGTCGAGATAGTCCTCGCGGCCGAGTGCAGCGCCGGCCTCGGCCAGGGCCGAGATCGCCAGCGCGTTCCAGGCGGTGAGGCGCTTATCGTCGTGGCGGGGCCAGACCCGCTTCGCCCGCGCTTCGTAGAGGGTTCGCCGTGCCGCGTCGAGCCCGTCCGGCGCGGTCGCCCTAGGCCCGCCGGCGAGGTGGAGGATGTTGGCGCCCTCGAAGTTGCCGCGCTCACTGACGCCGTAGAACTCGATCACGGCCTCGGCGCCGTCGCCGAGCAGCTCTCGGATCTGCTCCGCAGTCCAGACGTAGAAGCGCCCCTCCTCGCCCTCGGAGTCGGCGTCGAGCGCCGAGAAGAAGCCGCCCTCGGGGCCGCGCATCTCGCGCAGCATCCAGTCCAGCGTCTCCTCGCAGACGCGGCGGTAGCGTTCCTGGCCGAGGACCTGCCACCCGTGGAGATATGCGCGCGCCAGCAGGGCGTTGTCGTAGAGCATCTTCTCGAAGTGGGGGACGAGCCAGACGGCGTCGACCGAGTAGCGGGCGAAGCCGCCACCGAGGTGGTCGTAGATGCCGCCGGCGAGCATCGCATCGAGCGTCTTCTCGACCACCGCCGTTTCGCCGCGCGAGAGCAGCAGCTCAAGGGCCGAGGCCGGCGGGAACTTCGGCGCCCCCCGGAAGCCGCCGTTCTCGAGGTCGGCGGCGGCGATCAGGCGAGCGATCGTCTCCTCCATCTCAGCCGCGTCCGGCAGGTCGGGGCTCGGCTCGACGGCGCCGATCGCGCCGAGGCGCTCGCGGGTCGTGGTGGCGCGCTCGCGGATCTCCTCGCGTTTTCCCTCGAAGGCGTCGACTATCGCTTCCATCACCATCCGGAAGCTCGGCATGCCGCGTCCCTCGTCGGGCGGGAAGTAGGTGCCGCCGTAGAAGGGCACGCCGTCGGGGTCGAGGAAGACGGTCATCGGCCAGCCACCCTGGCCGGTCATCGCCTGCACCGCCTCCATGTAGATCGCGTCGATGTCGGGGCGCTCCTCGCGGTCGACCTTGACGTTGACGAAGTGCTCGTTCATGTAGGCGGCGGTCTCGGGGTCCTCGAAGGACTCGCGCTCCATCACGTGGCACCAGTGGCAGGCGGAATAGCCGACCGAGAGCAGAATCGGCCGATCCGCCTCGCGGGCGCGGGCGAGCGCCTCGAGTCCCCAGGGGTACCAGTCGACCGGGTTGTCGCGGTGCTGGAGGAGGTAGGGGCTGGTCTCCTGGGCGAGCCGGTTGGGCATTCGCCTCAGCCTACCCATGGCGGCTCGGGGCCAAGTATTCGGCTGTCCCGATCGCCGAAATTGGAGTCCCCTGGCGGATTTGAGGCATCTGGCGGCACACCCGGGCCGCAAGTCACTACCTTCACAGTCGGTGACAAACGCGCGCAGTTCCGAGAAGCACGATCCGGCTGTCGAGGCAGTGCTCGAGAAGCTTGCCCCCGAGGACCGCGAGATTGTCCAGGGTGCCCTGGACAAGGCTGAGAAGACCGAGGCGGAGCTTCGCTACATCGCCGACCACGACTCCCTGACCGGTCTGCTGAACCGGCGGCGATTCCGCGCCGAGCTCGACCAGTACGTCTCCTTCACCGCACGCTATGGCGGTCAGGGCGCGGTGATGATCATCGACATCGACGGCCTCAAGGAGGTCAACGACCGGCTCGGCCATCAGCCCGGCGACAACCTGATCCGGCGGATCTCCGCGGTGCTGCGGGAGCGCGTTCGCACGACCGACCTCGTCGCGCGCCTGTCCGGCGACGAGTTCGCGGTTCTGATGCCGCAGACCGACACCGCCGGCGCGCTTCAGCTCGGCGAGGACCTGAGGGCCCAGGTGGCCGAGGGGTTCCCGGCAAACGCCGAGCTCGCGACAGCGACGATCAGCGTCGGCATCACCATGTTCGGCGGCAAGCGCGGGGCCGGCGCCGAGGCGGTCCTGGTCGCCGCCGATCAGGCGATGTACCGGGCCAAGGAGGAGGGCCGCAACCGGATCGCCCTGTTCAACGGTCCCGACGACAAAGAGCGCACGGCCCGCCGCGGCCAGACCACGAGCGCGAAGATCCGAGATGCCCTCACCCAGAACCGCCTCAGCCTCGCCAGCCAGCCGATCCGCAGCCTCGCCTCCGGCGGGGTCGAGCGCTACGAGCTGCTGCTGCGGATGACCGCGAACGACGGCCAGCTGCTGCCGGCGGCGTCCTTCATCGATGCGGCCGAGCGCTCCGGGATGGTCCAGGAGCTGGACCGCTGGGTGGTCGGACGCGCGCTCGAGATGCTGGCCGAGCGCGAGCGGGCGGGGGAGCCCGTCTCCCTGCACATCAACCTCTCCGGGGCGTCGCTGACCGACATCTCGGTCCTCGAGTACATCGAACGGCGCCTCGACGAAGGCGATGCCGATCCCGCGCGCTGCACCTTCGAGATCACCCAAACCGCCCGCGTCGAGGACTACGCGACCGCCGCCGGTTTCGCCGACCGGCTGACCGAGTTCGGCTGCGAAGTCGCAATCGACGACTACGGCGCCGGCTTCGGCCCCTTCAACTACCTGAAGAAGATCCCCTTCGACTTGATCAAGATCGACGGCGCCTTCATCCGCGACATGCCCCGCAACGACGCCGACCAGCTGACCGTGAAGGCGATCGTCCAGATCGCCCGCGGTCTCGGCAAGACGACGATCGCCGAGTTCGTCCAGGACGACGACACGACCCGGATGCTGCGCGACTATGGCGTTGACATGGCGCAGGGCTACCACCTCGGGCGACCGGTCGACGCCGCCGAGGGTTTCGCGGCCTAGAGCGCCTAGCGCCGTCCGGCTAGGCGGCCGTGACGTCGCCCGCGAAGGCCTCGAAGGCGTCGAGGTAGCGCTGTAGGTCCTCGTCGGAGTGGGCGATCGAGAGGGTCCACTCCTCCTCGGTCCCCGGGGTCATGAAGATGCCGTGGTTCATGTGGTAGAGCCAGGCCAGCCGGGAGAGCTCCTCGTCGACCTTGGTCAGGTAGTCACGGTACTCATACAGCCGCTCGGCGGAGAAGACGACACATCCCTTGGCGCCCAGTCCCTCGGTGTAGGCGGGCAGGCCATGGGCGTCGATGATCTGCTGGCAGCCGTCGAGCAGGCGCCGGTTGGTCGCCTCGAAGTGCTCGTAGACGTTGTCGCTGAGGACCTTGGTCAGGGCCGCCTCGGCCGCCGCCATCACCAGCGGGTTGCCGTTGAAGGTCCCGTACTGGCTGACGGTGCCGTCGGCGACGATCGCCGCCAGCTCCTCGCTCATCCCGATCGAGCCGCCCGGGTAGCCGCCGCAGCTGGCCTTGGCGAGGGTGATCATGTCCGGCACCACGCCGAAGCGCGTCGTCGCCCCGCCGGGGGAGATCGTGCAGCCGGTCTTGACCTCGTCGAAGATCAGCTTGACGCCGTGCCGGGCGGTCAACTCGCGCACCCGGTCCAGGTATCCCTCGCGCGGCGGGATGATGTTGATGTTCATCATCGCCGGCTCCATGATCAGCCCGGCGACCTGGTCGCCGATCTTTTCGAGGACGCTCTCGAGCGCCTCGGCGTCGTTGAAGGGGACGGCGCGGGTGAGATCGGTGAAGGCGGTCGGGATGCCGCCGCCGTAGGGGACGCTGACCGGGTCATCGCGGGCGCCCAGCGCCTCCAGCGGCGGGTATACCGAGACCATCACGGTGTCGTGGTGGCCGTGGTAGGAGCCCTCGATCTTGAGGATCGTGTCGCGACCGGTGGCGCCGCGGGCGATATGGACCGCGTCCATCGTCGACTCGGTGCCGGAGTTCGTGAAGCGCCACTGCGGTAGGCCGAAGCGGCGCTGCAGCTCGGTGGCGACGGCGATCGAGCCATCGGTCGGGGCGGCGAAGTGGGTTCCTTCGTCGATCCGCGCCTTGACCGCGGCGCCGACCTCGGGGTTGGCATGGCCGATGCACATGACGCCGAAGCCGTTGTGGAAGTCGACGTATTCGTTGCCGTCGACGTCCCAGACCCGGCTGCCCTTGCCGCGGGTGAGGTAGACCGGCCAGGGGTCGTTGGTCTGAAAGGAGGAGGGGACGCCGTTCGGCATCACCTTCAGTGCCCGCTGGTAGGTCTCGGCGGAGGCGCCGGTGCGGTTGCGGAACTGCTCCTGCTGGGCCTCGCTCAGCGCCGCGATTCGCTTGCGGTCGATCTCCTCCACGAGTCTCAGCCTACCCCCGCCGCCCCGCGACCCAGCCGAGCGCGCGCGTCTTCAGGTTGAGGGCGCCGGTCATCGCTCGTTCAGGCAGCGAGCCGGAGGGCGGCAGGGCGCCGAGCTGCCGTGCCATCTCGGCCCCGTTCATGTAGGCGTCGTTGCGCTGGATCAAGCCGCCGCGGACGCACAGCACGTCGCAGCCCTCCAGGTCGACGCCGGCCCCGTTCGGGACCAGCCCCTCGAAGCGGGCGGAGCCGTCGAAGGTGCCGGTGGCGTGCCAGCGCACCGCCGCCTTCTCCCCGGTCGCGATCACCTCGAGGACCTCGAAGCGAAAGTCGGGGAAGGCGGCGAAGAGGTTGCCGAACCAGGCGCGGAGATCGTCGGCCCCGCGCATCTCGACGACGCCGTGGATCAGGTCGGGGGCACCGGGCTCCCAGTGCGCCGCCATCGCCTCGACGTCGCGCCGGGCGACGGCGTCAAAGTAGGAGCGGGCGACGGTCGCGGCGTCGGTTTGCTCGCTGCTCATTGCCACCGGCCCAGGTTACCCCTGCCGCAGCTGCGCCCGCTTGATCTTGCCGCTACTCGTTTTCGGCAGCTCCTCGACGAAGTCGACGATGCGCGGGAACTTGTACGGCGCGGTCTCGCGTTTGCAGTGCTCCTGCAGCTCGCGGGCCAGCTCCTCGCCGGGCTCGCGGCCGCGGGGGACGACGATCGCCCGCACGACGGCGCCCCGCTCGGGGTCCGGCGCCGCCACCGCGGCGGCATCGGCGACGGCCGGGTGCGACAGCAGCGCCGCCTCGACCTCGGCCGGGCCGATCCGGTAGCCGGAGGAGAGGATGATGTCGTCGTCGCGGCCCCTGAAGAAGAGGTAGCCGTCCTCGTCCGCGTCGACGAGGTCTCCCGTCGGCCACCACTCGGCTTCGAAGCGCTCGCCGTCGAGGTAGCCCGAGAAGAAGGTCGGCGAGGACGCCGTCCGCAGCTGCAGCTCGCCCTCGAGGACGCGGGTCTCGATCCCCGGCAGCGGCTTGCCCATCGAGCCCTCCCGCACCGGCTCGCCGGCGAGGTTGCCGGTCACCTGGCCGGTCTCGGTCTGGCCGTAGCCGTCC
>DATAIY010000271.1:0-4969 GCA_036262475.1 Solirubrobacterales bacterium | reverse complement strand
ATCTTGAAGCGGCCAGATCAACCTCCGCTGCAGCGCCCAGGCGATCCGCTCGAAGGGCCAGCGAACCACCTCGAAGAAGGCCTTGAACGTGTCTCCGATCCGCCAGAAGAGCTTGTCCTCGAGCGCCATAGCGGCGTCGCCCACGGCGGCGGGCAGCCTGCGCCTGCGCTCGGGTTCGCCGTTTATCGGAGTCTGGTCGATGTCCATGCCGGGATTTGAAGTTCTTCTAGCTTAAGCCGGATCGAGATTGTGCACTAAGCTAATCAAGAATGATACTCAAGCCTGATTGACTTTAGCCAGCGAGCTTAAGAACACCTTTAGATTGGGTTGTTTCGGCAGAAACGGGCTTGGAGATGAGCGCTGAAATGAACCTGACGACGCCTGGTCCAGGCGCTATGCGACTGGGAGCGGGGCCCGCTCGAAGACCAGCGCCCCGTCGGCCGCGTCGACCCGAACCAGGTCCCCTTCGCCGAACGCACCCTCGAGGATCTTCAGAGCCAACTTGTCAACGAGTTGTTTCTGCACGACCCGCTTCAGCGGCCGGGCGCCGTAGGTCGGGTCGTAGCCGAGGTTGCCGAGCAGGGTTCGGGCGTCCTCGCTGAGCTCGATCTCGATCCCACGCTCGCGGACGCGGCCGATCAGTTGCGCGACCTGGAGCTCGACGATCCGCCCGATGTCCGCCTTGGAGAGGCGATGGAAGATCACCGTGTCGTCGATCCGGTTGAGGAACTCGGGCTTGAAGGTCGCCGCCAGCGTCTCTTCAATCTGCTCGCGGATCCGCTCGTCGACCAACTCGCCGACGATGCGGTCGCTGCCGACGTTGGAGGTCATGATCAGGACCGTGTTGGTGAAGCTGACGGTGCGCCCCTGGCCATCGGTGAGGCGACCGTCGTCCATCAGCTGCAGCAGCGTGTTGAAGACGTCGGGATGGGCCTTCTCGATCTCGTCGAGCAGGACCACCGCGTAGGGACGGCGTCGCACCGCCTCGGTCAGTTGGCCGCCCTCCTCGTAGCCGACGTATCCGGGCGGGGCGCCAATCAGCCGCGAGACCGTGTGCTTCTCCATGTACTCGGACATGTCGAGGCGGACGATCGCCTGCTCGGAGTCGAACATGAACTCGGCCAGCGCCTTCGCCAGCTCGGTCTTGCCGACCCCGGTCGGGCCGAGGAAGAGGAAGGATCCGATCGGCCGGTTCGGGTCCGAGAGCCCGGCGCGGGAGCGCCGCAGCGCGTTTGAGACCGCCTCGATCGCCTCGTCCTGGCCAATCACCCTTTCGTGCAGGCGGTCCTCCATCTGGATCAGCTTCTGGACCTCGCCCTCGAGCAGGCGGCTGACCGGGATCCCGGTCCACTTGCCGACCACCTCGGCGACGTCCTCCTCGGTCACCTCGTCGGCCAGCATCGAGCCGCCGCCGGCGTGCAGCTCGGCGATCCGTGCCTCCTGCTCGGCGACCGTCTTCTCGAGCTCGGGGATATCGCCGTAGCGCAGCTTCGCGGCGCGCTCGAGGTCGGCTACGCGCTCGGCCCGCTCGGCTTCGCGCACGGCCTCCTCCAGCCGCGCCTTTGCCTCTTTGATTGAGTCGATCGCGCCCTTCTCGTTCTGCCAGCGGGCGTTGATCTCGTTGAAGCTCTCGTTCAGCTCGGCGAGCTCGGCCTCGAGTCCCTGCAGCCGCGCCTTCGAAGCCTCGTCGGTCTCTTTCCTCATCGCCGCGCGCTCGATCTCCAGCTGTTGGATGCGCCGCTTGACCTCGTCGATCTCGGTTGGCATCGAGTCGATCTCGATCTTCAGCCGCGAGGCGGCCTCGTCGATCAGGTCGATCGCCTTGTCGGGCAGGAAGCGGTCGGCGATGTAGCGCTCCGAAAGGGTTGCGGCGGCGACGATCGCCGAGTCGGTGATCCGCACGCCGTGGTGGTTCTCGTAGCGCTCCTTGAGCCCGCGCAGGATCGCGATCGTGTCGTTGATGTCGGGCTCGCCGACGAGGACCGGTTGGAAGCGCCGCTCCAGCGCCGCGTCCTTCTCGATGTGCTTGCGGTACTCGTCGAGCGTCGTCGCGCCGACCGCGCGCAGCTCGCCGCGGGCCAGCATCGGCTTCAGCAGGTTGGCGGCGTCGACCGCGCCTTCGGCGGCGCCGGCGCCGACGATCGTGTGGAGCTCGTCGAGGAAGAGGACGATCTGGCCCTCGGCCTGCTGCACCTCCGAGAGCACCGCTTTCAGCCGCTCCTCGAACTCGCCCCTGTATTTGGAGCCGGCCAGCAGCGAGCCGATGTCGAGCGCGATCACCCGGCGGTCGCGCAGGCTCTCGGGCACGTCGCCGTCGACGATCCGCTGCGCCAGGCCCTCGACGATCGCGGTCTTGCCGACCCCGGGCTCGCCGATCAGCACCGGGTTGTTCTTGGTCCGGCGGGAGAGGACCTGGATCACGCGGCGGATCTCCTCGTCGCGGCCGATCACCGGGTCGAGCTTGTCCTGCTGCGCGTCGGCAGTCAGGTCGCGGCCGAATTTCTCCAGCGCCTGGACGCTGTCCTCGGGGTTGGGGGAGGTGACTTTGTGGGGTCCGCGCACCTCGGCGATCGCCTTCTCCAGCGAGCTGCGGTCGGGGAGGATCTCGGCGACGCCGGAGTTGCTCTCGGTCAGCGCCAGGAGGATGTGCTCGGTCGAGATGTACTCGTCGCCGAGCTTTGCCATCTCCGTCTCGGCCCGCCGCAGCGCCTGCGCCAGCTGCGAGGACATCCGCGGCTCCTCGCCGTCCTCGCCGCTCAGCTTCGGCAGCGCCGCGACGGCCTCGTTGGCGCGCGCCGCGACGGTGACCGTGTCGGCACCGAGCTTCTGCAGGATCGGGATCACCAGCCCGTCCGCCTGCTCGAGCAGGGCGACGAGCAGGTGGGTCGGAGACACCTCGGGGTTGCGGCGCTGGCTCGCCAGCTGCTGGGCGGCCGCCACTGCTTCCTGGGACTTGACGGTGAATCGATCCGCCTGCATCAGCGCCGCTCTGCCTTCCGGGCCCTTTCGAGTTCTTCGGCTCGGCGCCGCATTCGGTCCAGTTCGCTCCGCATCTTCTCCACTCTTTCTTCCAGGGCCAGGACAGTCTCAACCCCGGCCAGGTTCAGCCCCTCCTCCGAGGTCATGCGTTGGATCCGTCGCAGCCGCTCGACGTCGCGCTGGGAGTACAGGCGCGTGTTCTTCGGCGAGCGCTTGGGGGCGATCAGCCCCCGCGCCTCATACATCCGCAGCGTCTGCGGGTGCATCTCCGCCAGCTCGGCGGCGACCGAGATCATGAAGACGCCGCGCTCGTCGTCGATCGAGATTTCGATCCGGCTGCGGCGGCTCGCGGTCATCGGCTGCCCGCCTTCCGCAGCAGCTCCTCGCGGGGGTCGGCGCCGTTGAAGGCCTCGGCGAGCTTCTCCGCCGCCTCACGCTGCTCCTCGCTGAGCTCGGTCGGAACCTCAATCTCGAGCCGGTAGCGGATGTCGCCGCGACCCTTGCCCTTCGCCTTCGGTGGGCCCTCTCCGCGCAGACGCTGGACCGCCCCGTGCCTGGTCCCAGGGGCAACTTTGATCTTCTTGGTGCCCTCCAGCGTCGGCACCTCGATCGTGCCGCCGCGCAGCGCCTCGGGAATCGAGATCGGGACGGTCACCTCGAGGTTGCCGTCGTCGAGCCGTTTGAAGACCGGCGAGGCGGCGACCCTGGTGGTCACGTAGAGGTCGCCGGGAGGACCGCCGCGCGGCCCCGCCTCGCCCTTGCCGGCGAGCCGGATCCGGGTCCCGTCCTTGACTCCGGCCGGGACGTTGACTTTGTAGCGCTTGGTCTGCTGGGTGAGGCCAGAGCCGCCGCAGGTTGGGCAGGGCTCCTCGATGATCTGGCCGGCGCCTCCGCACTGTGGGCAGGGCTGGCTGATCGAGAAGAAGCCCTGGCTCTGGGCGTCGATGCCACGGCCTTCGCAGCGTGGACAGGTGACCGGGCTGGTGCCCGGTTTGGCGCCGCTGCCGCGGCAGGTCTTGCAGGGCTCGGCCTTTGCCACGGTGACGCTGATCTGGGCCCCGTTCACGGCTTGGTCGAAGCTCAGCGGCACCTCGGTCTCGAGGTCGCGGCCACGGACTGCCTGGGCCTGCCCGCGGCCGCCGCCGCGGCTGAAGATCGAGGAGAAGATGTCGCCGAGGTCGGCGCCGCCGAAGCCGCCGGCCTGCGCGCGGCCCCCGCCCGGGCCGAAGGGCCCGCCGGCGCCGCCGAAGCCGGCGAATGACCCGCCGGCGTCGTACTCCTTGCGCTTCTCGGGATCCGCGAGGGTGTCGTGGGCGGCCGAGATCTCCTTGAATTTCTCCTCCGCCGCGGGATCGTCGGGGTTGCGGTCGGGGTGGTACTTGCGCGCCAGCTTCCGGTACGCCTTCTTGATCTCCTCGTCGGAGGCGTCCTTGGATACGCCCAGCGTCTTGTAGAGCTCGTCAGCCAATCGATCCCCCCTACTCGCTGACGACCACCCGGGCCGGCCGGATCAGCTGGTCCTCGAAGCGGTAGCCCTTCTGCATGACCTCGACGATCACGCCGGACTCGGTTCCCTCGACCGGGAGCGTCGAGAGCGCCTCGTGCAGGTTGGGATCGAACTTCTCCCCTTTCGGGTCGACCGCCTCGATCCGGTTCCGCTTCAGCGTCTCCCGCAGCCCGCGGAAGACCAGCCGCACGCCGTGGGCCAACCCGTCCGGCGAATCGCCCTCGGGGTCGATGTCCTGCGCCTGCAGCGCCCGCTCCAGATCGTCGACTGCCGGCAGCACTTCAAGAGCCATCTGCGCCTTGCCCCGCACCGCCGCAGCCTGCGTCTCCGCCGTCATCCGCTTGCGAAAGTTCTCGAAGTCAGCCTTGGTCCTCCGCGCCAGTTCGAGGTACTCGTCCCTCTCCTTGTGGGCGTCAGCCAGGAGGGCGTCGAAATCCTGCTCGACCCGATCCCCATCATCCGCGGGTGACCCGGATGATGGGG
>DATAIY010000270.1:0-3291 GCA_036262475.1 Solirubrobacterales bacterium | reverse complement strand
CGCCAACCTGGGCGAGCGCATCTTCATCTCGACCCTTCGCGAACGGGTGAAGGCGAAGGACATCGAACGGAGGGGTTGGGCCGCGCTGTCGGTGCGCGGTGAGGAGCCGCCCTATCCATCGGCGACCTTCACTGGCGGCGCGGTCGTGCGCACGGCCGGGATCGGCGAGGACACGGCGCTTGTTATTGGGCGAATCGCCGGCCTGCCGGAGCCGCCCGAGCCACAGAGCGACGAGGCCCTCGCCGAGGCCGGGCGCGTGTTGATCGAGGTCACGGTCGAACGGGTCAGCGCAGTCACCCATGTCTAGTGGTAGCCCTCCCGTAAACGTTGCCGAGGACTCTACGCCCGAGTCGAGGAGCGGCCGCCGTACACCCCGCCGACCTTTGTGCGGTCGATTACGGATGCGCCGGGCCGGGTCGAAGCAGAAGCTAGAAAGGTTCCAGTGACGAGCCCATTTTCGAGGAGGTTGAAATGACTGTATCGGAGCAACTCACCCTGCTGGCAGCACGGGCCAAGGAAGCAGAAGACCATGTCTCCGCGTGACGGATCGTGCCGCCTAATCCTCGTGGACGATCGGCCCTCGACGGGCAAATATCTCCGAGGCCACGAAGGGCCTTCCCGTGGATTCCTTGGGCTCTCCGAATATCTGGGTAGCTCAACGGGGTCGAGGGACGCCGGGGACGCGGGCCCCAGCAACTGAGAACCAGGCGATGCTGACCCTATGGCGCTCGGCCCCCGGCTAGGGAGCGGCGTTAGGGCATACACCGCCCTCCGTATGTTTGAGGCGAGGTTAGGTTAGGTGGGCGCGTGCTTCGGGATCCGGCCGCGCACGATCGGGGGCTAGTCCAGGTCGTCGACCTCGCTCTGATACTGGTTCATGCCACGGGCGATACCCTCGCCGACCAGGCCGTCGATGACACCTTGGGACTCGACGATTAGGTCGGCCCGCTGGACCCGACGAGCGAACTCTTCGTCTGCACGCAGCGCGTTGATCTGCTCCTGGCTGCCGCGCAGCAGGGCGAAGCCCTGCAGGTCGCCGCCGTGGGGCGTCAGGAGCACCACCTCGAAGTCCTCGATCTTGCCGTCGCCCTGGAGTCCTGCCCAGTACTCGACGCTCTCGTTGAACACCTGCACGGCGCGCTTCTCTCGTCCGCGCACCACCTGCCCCCACCCAATGAACAGTGCGGCATCAGCCATTCGTCTCACCTCTTCCTATTGAGCGACCACTCGACTCCTCGACCCTCCATTTCATACCCGCTGTCAAGCGTTGGGCTAATGGTCCAGCAGACATCCCCAGTCAATGCGTCCCCCAGTTCTGACTCAGCGGGCCGCGATTGCGACAATCGGCCGATGAGCCGCAAGGACGCACCGGCATCATGGTCCAGCCTCGGCGAGGGACAACGACTCTGGTTCCTCGGGACCCTGGCGACGATCCGGATCCCCGGGGAGGCGGTGGAAGGGCGCTTCGCCCTGATCGAGTTCCTCTTTCCCCGTGACGCCTCTCCTCCCCTCCACAGCCATCCCCAGGACGAGAGCTACATCGTGTTGGAGGGGTCTCTGACAATCCAGGCCGCGGACCAGCGCTTCGAGCTTTCCTCTGGTGGTGCAGCGGTCGTCCCGCTGGGCATCGCTCACACCTTCCGGGTGGACAGCGACACGGCTCGGGTGCTGGTGCTCAGCACCCCCGCCGGCCTCGAGGAGAATGTCCCGATCTCCGTGGAACTTCACGGCGACCCCGACTTGACGATCACACGGTAACGGCCTGCACCTCCTCTCTGCTCGCCGGTGCCGGCACCGGCGAGGGTTGCGAGCGAGCGACGTCCCGCTCGACCGCGAGCGCGAGGTTGGCGAGATCGCCGTAGCCGATGATCTTGCGGAACTGGCGCTCTGCTTCGAGCATCCCGGCCGCGGTCCAGCGCATCCGCATATCGCCGCCCTGCCAGCGCTTGACGTTGCGCTGGGCGCGGCGAACGATCTCGATCATCGACTCGCAGGGGTTGGTCGAGGCGAGGGTTCGCCGCAGTTGCTCGGCGGCCCCGAGCCGCTGCACGGTGACGGTCTCAGCGAGTCCCTCGCGCAGCGAGGCCGCCGCTCCGGGGTCGGAGCGCTCGAGCTCGCGGGCAAGCGCCCCGAGCCGCTCGATCGCGACCCCGTGATCTTCGAGAGCCCAGGCGCTCCGCAGCTTTATCCTGACGGCAGGACGGTCGCGCTCGGCGAGGTGATCGAGGACGTTGCGCTCCTTGTGGCGGATGCAGCGCTGGCAGGGCGCCCGTACCCCGAAGACCTGAGCGATCGCCTTGCGCAGCGCCTTCGCCCCGTCGATGCAGAACAGGATCCCCTGCTCGGGGTCAAGCCCGCGGTCAACCAGATCCGAGAGCAGGGCGGTGGCCACCGTGGCGTTCTCGGAGGAGCCCTCCCAGAGTCCGAGCGCGATCTTCACCCCCTCGGTGCTGATCCCGAGCGCGACGATATGGGTGCGGCCCGAGATCTCGAGGCCGTCGATCATCATCACCGCCAGGCGGACGTCGTCGAGGCGGCGTGCCATCAGCTCGCCCAGGGCGGTGCGGGTGCGGGCGATGAACTCGCGGTTGACCGTTGAGCGCGAGGTCGAGTTCGCCTCTTGCTCAACCTCTTCGCCGACCGGCTCCCCGGTGCGGGCATAGCCGCGCGTGGAGACCCCGGCCATGATTCGCTCGAAGACCAGATCGGTGAGCGGGTCGCGGTCGGCGAAATGCTCGTAGGTGTCGAGCCTGACCTCCTTGGCGCCGTCGGCGCTTCGCACCCTCGGGCGCTCGACCCCGAGCCGACGGCCACCGAGCGTCACCGAGCCCGCCTCTGAACCGTGGCGATGCGCCGAGCGCTGCGGGTCGTGCTTGCCCTTCGGGCCGACGACCTCTGAGACCTCGGCGGCCATCAACTCATGCATGACGCCGAGGCCGACGCCGACCGAGAGGGCGAGCAGCCCTTCCCTCGCCGCGCCGGCGAGATCGCCGAGCGCGAGCTGCACCGACTCGGGCAGATCGCCGGCCCGCATCGCCTGATCAGGCGATGCGACCTGCGGGTTGGTTACCTTCTTCATGGCGGTTCCTCCTGTCCTCGTGGACTGATTTCGCACTCGCCACGCTCCCTGTTGGGGCGGACGAGGCGGGAGGGATCGCTTTCAAAGTTCTACGAGGAGTGGGACAACCTCCTGCCGCATGCTCGGGGTCTCGGAGTCGGGCTACTACGCGTGGAAGGACCGGCCGGCCTCGCCGCGGACGCTGAGGCGGATCTGGCTGGCCGGTGAGATCG
>DATAIY010000269.1:0-2482 GCA_036262475.1 Solirubrobacterales bacterium | reverse complement strand
CACCAGCCGGTGCAGCTCAGTGCACCTGAAGTGGCCGAGCGGCAGGCCGTGGAGCGCCGGCAGCTGGCAGGCGATCGCCTTGACCTCGGCGACCTGCTCCTGGCGGAAAACGGCGCGGCGTGGGTTCAGCTGAGCCCATCGCAGGTCGAGAAGAAGGACGCGCGCATCAAGCTCGACCCGGCCGAGGCTTTTCGCTTCGTGACGCTGGGGATCAGAAAGTCCCGCGCTGCCTCGATCGGCACCGCCCAGGCGCCCGGACATGTGAGCATGAACGAGATCGAACTGTTTCCGGTCACGAAATAGCTAGCCGGCGCTGGGGCGCGCGCGTTTCGCCGGGCGTTTCGCGCGGCCGTCGCTGCGCGCGGCCGTCGGGCGTTTTGCGCGACCGCCGTTGCGCTTGGCCCAGATCTCGTCCAGGAAGGACGCGATCTCTCCGGTGAGCCGCTCGGGGCGCAGGCGCAGCTCCACGAGCGAGTCGGCTTCCAGCAGCCGGCCGTTCGGCAGCTCCTCGGCGAGCATGCCGGCGTCAGTGAAGAGGTGAACGGGATCCCGGTGGTGACCGAGCACGAGCGTCGGCGTCTGGAACGTGCGCCGCTCGCTGCGGTGCGGGGCGATGCGCGCGAAGAACAGCCCCTGCAACAGCGCGCCGCCGGGACCGGGCTCCTGGCGGAACAGGTCGAGCAGGACGTTGCCGTAGTGGGGAAGGAGCCGCCGCGGCACCGCGCTGGCGGCCCGCGCGAGCAGCTTCATCACCGGCTCGCCGAACGTGAGCGCGACGAGCAGCGGGGTGAAGGTGAGCGCGCTGGGGAGCAGCCCGTTGTCGAGCACGGGCATCTCGATCACCATCCCGCGCAAGCGCTCCGGCGCCGCTGAGGCCATCTCCAGCGCCGTATTGGCTCCGAGCGAGGTGCCCATCACCACGGCCTGCTCGATCTGCAGGTGGTCCATCAGCGCGATCACCTGCGCGGCGAAGAAGGCCATCGAGTAGCGCCACAGGTCGCGCGGGCGGTCCGATTCGCCGTGGCCAAGCAGATCGACCGTGATCACGCGGTTCCCCCGGGCCGCAAGGTCCTCGGCCAGTGGCCGGTGCATCTCCTGGGACAGCAGCAGCCCGTGGATGAGGATCAGCGGTCGCGTGCTCGCTGGCGCGCTCCCCGCCGTCCGCCCGCGCCCGCCCGCCGCAGTGATGGCGGCGGGGCCTCCGCCGAACTCGGTGTAGGCGATGCGCTGCCCCTCGAACTGGAAAAAGGACATGCGTTCAGCGTACTACTGATCCGTCGTCGGTCTACGCCGCTGCGCCGCGACGCCCGGGGATGGCCGGCGTCATCTTGATGCCACAAGCGTAGTCCTACGGGTGGAACGTGGATGCGGCCCGCATGATCAAGGCGCCGGTTGCACTCCGCGAGGAGCTCGCAACGCTTGAGCCGTAGCGGATACCGCCCGCGCCACCCAGCCGAAATGCCTGTGAGCACCGGCTCGTGGGTCCCGAGCGTTTGGTTGGGGGCGATCTTGGCGCTTGGGACGACTGTTCTCCGAGGCGATACTGGATGCTGCGCAGATCGGCGCTGGCGACGCGGTTCTCGATCTCGCCGCGGGGCCGGGGGGCCGATCGCGCCCGTCGTCGCCTCGTGCACGCCGAGGCGGACGACGTAGACGAGAGCGGGCACCGCGAGAACGCCGCCGCCGCCGACCATCCCCATCAGCAGACCGAATGCGACCGCGCCGATCATCGCCTGCCGCCACCGCTTGCGCGCCTGCTCACGGGGTTGCTTAGAAAGGCAGCAGGCCGCGCTTGCGGCTGGCCAGGAAGTAGCGCTCGAAGGCGAGCTTGGCCCAGTGGGCCTGGGGGCCGGCCATCACCCGGGCGCTCGGCTCCCCTTCGTCCGCGTAGATCCCGTGGGCGAGGACGTGGTCGGCCTTGAAGATGATCCCGTTGTTCCCCGCGTCCAGAACGCAGATGGCCGACAGGTCGGCGATGGGCATATCCCGATGCTCGCCCCCGTTCACGTCGGCGACGATGTTGTGGGGGGCGACCTTGGCCATCGTCTCGCTCATCTGCCCGGTCTTCGGGACACCGGCCGGGACGGCGGTGGACTCAGGTGGCGCGATCGCGGTCGCCACTCCGGCGGCGTAGACATCGGCCTGCTCGGGGTGGCGGAAGCGGACGTCGATCGGGCACGAACCCCATCGGGTTTGCGAGGCCCTCGCTGTCGCGGACCGCGTCGACGCCGGAGAAGGGCGGCACGATCATCGCGTAGGCGAAGGGCAGCACGCGGCCGCCGTCGAGCTCGATCTCGCCGTCACGGACCGTGGCGATCGAGGCGCTGGCGATCCCCTCGATGCCCAGGCGCTCGAGGAAGCCCTCGACGCGCTTGGCGGAATCGCCCACGCCGCCGAGGCCAAAATGGCCCAGGAAGGGCTCTGAGCTGACGAAGGTGACCGGCGCGACGTCCTCCAGCCCCGCCTTGCGGATCCGGTGGTG
>DATAIY010000268.1:0-2402 GCA_036262475.1 Solirubrobacterales bacterium | reverse complement strand
AGGATCGATCGCATCGAGGAGAAGGCGACTCAGTTCGGGTTGGATCGCGTTGTTCCCCAGGACGACGACGCGCTCTTTGACGCCTACCGCGTCTATGGAGTTCCCGGCGTCGTCCAGATTGATGCGAACGGGTCTCTCTCGAGACCCGCCGCGCTCGGCATCGACGCGGTCCGTGAGGTCGTCCTCGGCACCGCCCCGGCTCCGCCCCATGAGTCCGTCGGGCTGGCATCCCGATGAGCCCAACCCGAAGCGCCGGAGGAGGCAAGGCGGCGGCGGTTTCGGCCGCGATCGACCCCTATCGCGCCGGCCTCGCAGATGACTTCAAGGAGTTCACCCTGGCTCTGCTCGTGCTCGCCAAATCCAATGTCAAGGGCGCCGGCTTCAACCAGGCCTCGCCGCAGGATGCGGCGGCGCTGCAGGCTCTGGCCCACTGGCGGCGCGATGCACACCACGCTCTGACGCGGGTCAGAGCCGTCGCCTCCGATGCGCCAGGCAAGAAGCTCGCGGAGAGATGGCTGAAATCTCTGATCGCCGCCTTGGACCTCCAGCGCCAGGGGCTCTCGCTCGTCGACCCCAACCTGGCGGCTGACGCAGCCCGCCTCGCCCGCAAGCGAATCGCCGAATCCCACCGCCTCGAAGAACGCCTGGCCCGGGTGCTCACGTGACCCCGGGGTCGAAGCCGAGACATCGCTGGCTGGACTCGCTGGCCCGCTGGTCGGCCGGTGGCCGCGACGACGCCCCTCCGCCGGATGATTTCGACGGAGACGTGTCCGTGGTGGCGGGCGGCACGACCCGCCGAACGGCGCTGCGAACGTTCGCGGGCGCGGGGCCTTCGCCCTCTTTGCGCCGACGCGCCTGCTGCAGCCGTCGATCGCGAGCGCGGACGAAACGACGCCGCTGGAGAAGTGCATTCTCGACAACTACGCGGGCGTCTACAAAGACTTAAAGGCCTGCACCAAGACTCCCCTGGAAACTTACGACGACCTCTCAGAATCCATCGCCATAGACGAAAACTACCTGCGGAAGCAGAAGAAGCCAGCGGCGCGAAAGCGCCTGAAGAAGAACATCGAAAGGGCGATGAGGGAACGGGCGCGCACCGAGAAGGCCGTGGATTTCTGCAACGCGCTCTTCCTGGAAGAACGAGCCACGGGCGAAGCCAAGTGCCAGGCGGCGAACCCGCCGACGGAAGGGAGCCCCCCACACGGCCCCGGCTGCGAAGCCGGCTACCTGCTGTGCGGCGACTGTTGCTGCAACACGAACAACGCCTACTGTCAGGGCTGCAGCAAGGGTCCGACCTGCTGCCGGATCGACGCCAACTGCTGTCCCGGCGGCTGACGGCGCCAGCCGACCCGGTCGAGCCGACCTGCCCGGAGAGAGCGCGTCGCAGCTTCCTGACAAGACGCAGGCCCGCGTACTCTGGTCGAAGTTGCGGATCGGATCGTGCGACTCGACTCGCTAGAAGCGGCGGGCGCTTTGGCGCGACAGCAGAAAGCCGTGGCCGTTGCGTCGGTTCACACACCGCATTCCAGCTTTCTCGCTGGCGCAGCGGAACCGCCCCTTTCGCGCCGATTCACCGTAGGGGAGCGGCGGTCCGATGTGCAGCACCGTGTCGCCGGCGCAGGTGAGGTGGCCCTGCCGTGTTTGGAGAGGCTTAAGCACCCAGTCGCCCAGCCTGAGGCCGTCCTTGTCTAGGAGCCTTGAGGGACGCGGCTATGTCCCTCGCGCTCTGCGAATCGTCTGAGTCGTTCATAACCGTCCTCCCAGCTCGCCTCATCAGCTCTCCATGCCCACCCCGGCAGGGTTGCGAGGCCTTGTGCCCAGTCCTCACGGTAGCTCGCCACGCTCATAAAGCTGCCGCTGGTTAGCAACCCAGTCGCCCTGTCTAAAGCCGTCCTCGTCTCGATAGGCTTCCGGGGAGGGGGCCACGAGCGGCTACGACCCCCCGCTGTCCTCGCCCTCGATGAAGCGCGAGATCGACGCGCTCAGACCGAGGTCGAGCGAAACCGAGCCGCCCGACAGCCGCAGCCGGGCGTTGTCGTCGGTGATCTCGACCTCCCAGCCGTGAAGCTCCACGTTGCGCAACGCGAGGTCGAGCACCCGGTCACCCCGCTCCTCTCGCGTGTGGCTTATCGGGGTCCGATTTGTCGCCAACTGCAGTTCCGCCTCGATCTCCTCGGCCGTCGCCTTCTCGCGTAGGGGCTGCAGGTTGCTGTCGATCTCCGCGGCCACCGGGGCCAGCGACAAGTCCATGGAAGCCTTCGGTCGCATACGTCCACCTTTCGTTCAGTTCTGGTTCGCCTTAGTCGAGTCCGGCACCTTCGACCGACCCGCGGGCGACGCCCGACCGGAATGTTCCGTCGTGGCGCACAGCGCGACCGTACTACGCCCTTCGCTTCGTCGGT
>DATAIY010000267.1:0-8072 GCA_036262475.1 Solirubrobacterales bacterium | reverse complement strand
GTGGAGGCGATCGCCCGGCTTCATCGCGATCGCGTCGGCGTCGAAGACCTGGAGCGTGCGCTCGCTGCGGATCTGGGCGCGGTCCCGGCCGAGCATCGTTTCCGGGTGCGGGTGGCTGCCAATGTCTGTGCGATCCTCGCCCGCGAGACGGCGGCGCTGGCGCCCGACCGGGCCGAGCAGCGCGCCCTGGCGGCGGAGATTCGCGCCGGCACCTGGGACGAGCGCCTGCCGGAGCTCGCGGCTCGCCTGCGTGAGGAAGTCCGGGCCAGGCTCGCCATCGCCCATCCCGGCTGGGACGCGGTCGCCGACGACGGGCGCTGAGCCCCGTCGCCGGCCTGGCCCCGCGCTTACTTCAAGTACTTTTCCGCCTGCTTCTTCGCTTCTTCGATGCCCTTTTCGGCCTGGGCCTTGCCTTCTTCGATGCCCTTTTCGGCCTGCTTCGCGCCTTCTTCGATGCCCTTTTCGGCGCTTCCCTTGCCGTTTTCGACCTGCTTCTTCCCTTCTTCGAGGCCCTTCTTCGCTTCTTCGGCCCCTTCCTTGAGAGCTTCTTCGGCCTTCTTGGTCCCGGCTTCGACTTCCTGCTTCGCCTTGGCGGTGCTTTCGCTGCTTTCGCTGCTGCTGCCGCAGCCCGACCAGACGACGCCCCCAGCGACGATCGCCGCGACGGCGAAGGCCGAGCCGATGGCCCGCAGCTTCGTGTTGGTGGCCGATCTACCGTCTCTCATAAGTTGCTCTCCGCTCAGTAGCTGTCTCGGCCCGGCGTTGGCGCCGGGGATGGCGAACGTATTGCATGCCGTGGACACTGTCCAGACAGCCAGGTTACGCGGGGGCGACGCCAGGTCTCTACCGTTTGGCCATGGCCGAGGAACCGCAGACCGACGAGTTCGAGTCACTGGTGGCCGATGCGATCGACGCCCTGCCGGACGAGTTTCAGAAGGTGCTGGAAGGGGTCGCCGTGGTCGTCTCCGACCTCGGCACCGAGCATCATGCTTACGGCATGTACTACGGCGACGGCGTCGCCCGCGAACGTTACGAGGACCGGATCGTGATCTTTCGCGACACCCTCGAGCGGGACTTCGGCCACGATCGCGAGCTGCTCGCCCGCCAGGTGGAGCGAACTCTGCGCCACGAGCTCGCCCACCACCTCGGCTGGGGCGAGCGCGGGGTCGGCGGCCTCGGGCTGTGAGCTCGGTGGGCGTCTAACGGACCCTGCAGCTGCGGGTCAAGGTGGTGTCGAGCTGGCGTCCATCGGCGAACTGGAAGCTGCCTCGGGCAAACGTAAGGACGGCGCCGGGGAATCCAGTCGGAGCCGCGCAGCTGGCGCTGACGAAGCCGATGCGGCGGCCGCGGTAGGTGTATTCGCGTCCGATTTCGAGCTCGATGTCGGTTATTGAAACCAGTCCGCCGGCCAGGACCGGGACCCTGCCGGAGAGGATGGTCCCGAACTGCCCCTCGGCCCGGTGGGAGATCGCCAGCGCGAGGACGAAGGTCGCCGGCACCGGGACCGTGCCGTAGAGGTGCAGGATTAGCGCCGGCCTGCCCTTTCGCCGGCCGTTGAAGGCGAGGATACGTCCCCTGACCGGGATCACGGCCTAGGTCGAGGCTAGATCGGCCTTGAAGCTGCCGCGCTGCCGACCAGTGCCGGCCGGCAGCGTTCCAGCGCGGCTTCGGTCGACGTCGACTGCAGTAGCGGGCTGGTGCAGGCGGGGAGGCCGCGGGTCGAGAGCCGGCCGTTGCGGTTGAGGGCGATTTCGAGCCGGCGCAGGGCCGGGGGATGGGTGCCGTCGGTGGTCCCGATCGAGCCCTCGATGCTCACCGTGACCGGTGCTGGGCGGTCTCGCGGCAGCGACCGAGGGGTGAAGCCGCCGTCGAAGGAGATCCGCCGCTCGCCCTTCTGGCTGAGCTCGCCGCGCGCCACCCCGGCCCCGAGCAGGACGGCGAGTGCGAGCAGCACGGGTATTTCGAGCCGTCAGCGCAAAGATGGAACCCCCGTCCAGTCTAGGCGCCGCCCAGATCGCGGCTAGGGTTCGGCGATGGCCGACGGACATGCCTGGACCGAGCTCTCCGCGGGCGACGAGTTCGCCGGTTACCGAATCGAGCGCCGGCTCGGGCGCGGCGGCATGGGGATCCTCTACCTGGCGGTCGAGCCGGGACTGGACCGCCGGGTCGCGCTGAAGTTGATCGCCCCGGAGGCCGCCGCCGAGGAGGTCTTCGCCAAACGCTTCGCCGAGGAGTCGCGGATCGCCGCCTCGATCGAGCACCCGAACGTGGTCCCGATCTACGCCGCCGGCGAGGAGGGCGGGGTCCCCTTCATCGCGATGCGCTTCGTCTCGGGCTCGGACCTGGGCCGGCGGATCGCCCGTGAGGGCAGGCTGGAACCGGCGCTCGCGGTGGCCCTGATCGCCCAGGTCAGCAACGGCCTCGACGCGATCCACGCCGCCGGCCTCGTGCACCGCGACGTCAAGCCGGCCAATGTCCTGCTCAGCGGCGAGGACGGGTCCGAGCACGCCTACATCACCGACTTCGGCGTCGCCCGCAACGTCGCTACCCAGTCGGGCCTGACCCAGACCGGGCGTTTCGTCGGCACCCTCGACTACGTCGCGCCGGAGCAGATCTCCGGCGCCGCGATCGACGCCCGGGTGGACGTCTACGCGCTCGGCTGCCTGCTCTTCAAGCTGCTCACCGGCGAGGTCCCGTTCCCCCGCGAAGGCGAGGCGGCGCGCCTCTACGCGCACCTCAACGACCCGCCACCGGCGCCCTCGCTGTACGTGCCGGAGGTGCCGATGGCGCTCGACGACGTCGTCATCCGGGCGATGTCGAAGCCGCCGGAGGACCGCTACCCGTCAGCCGGGGATCTCGGCCGGGCCGCGGTGGCGGCGCTGAGCGGGACGTCTGTGGCGATCGCTGAGCACACCGTCGCCACCGGCGCGGCGGCGACCCGCGAAGCCGAGACGATTGCGCCGGCGCCCGAACCGCCGACGAAGGCGAGCGCGCCGCCCGCGACGAGACCCTCCGAGCCGCGGCCCCCGACCGAGCCGAGCGGTCGCCAAGAGCCCGGCGCCAAAGGCCCCCCGACCGGCCGTCACCGTCTCTTCCTAGCCGGTGGCCTGCTCGCGGCCGCCGCGATCGTAGTGCTAGCGATCGCCCTCTCCTCGGGCGGCGGCAACGGCGCCACCGCGGCGAGCGAAAAGACGACCCCGACGAAGAGCGCGAACGGCGAACAAGCCCAGGGCGGGGGAGGGGACCAGGCAAAGAAGCAGGCGCCCAAGGCGTTGACCCGCGCGCAGCTGATCGCACAGGGCGACGCGATCTGCACGACTAGCCAGGAATCCTTCAAGGAAGCCGTCAACGCGTTTCCCAACGGCGAGAACGAACCCAACGTCACCTATTCCGAAGAACTGCTCGGCATCTCGACCCGGGCAGTGCCGGAATTCGAAAAGCTGATCCCGCCCGCAAGCCTCGAAGACGACTACCGGCGCTATGTGCAGGCCCAGAATCGGGTCAACGCCTACGACCAGCAGGCTCTGGCCGCCGCCCGGAGTGGAAACGCGAGCGGCTACGTGCTGGCGCGGGAAAAACGCAACAACGAGCAGCATGAGCGCCACGAAATCGCCGCCGCGATTGGCTTCGAAGTCTGCAGCGCCAGCGCCACCTGAGCGACATACGGAGGAGGAGCGGATGAAGTCCAGCACGGCCTACCTGACCTTCAAGACCGAGAAGCGCCGTGAACTGATCCGGATCACCGAGGACGTGCAGACCGCCGTCGACGATGCCGGTATCGCGGAGGGGATGGTCCTCGCCTCAGCGATGCACATCACTGCCGGGATCTGGGTCAACGACGACGAGCCGGGCCTGCACGAGGACGTGCTCGAGTGGCTCGACAAAGTGGCGCCGCCGAGCTGGTTGCCGGCCGCCACCGAGGTCGCCGCGGAACTGCTTCCCAACGGCGGCGACTACCGCCACCACCGCGGCGGCGAGGACAACGGCGACGCCCACCTGAAGAATCTGCTCGTCCACCACCAAGCGATCGTGCCGATCACCGCCGGCCGCCTCGACCTCGGCCCCTGGCAACAGGTCTTCTACTGTGAGTTCGACGGCGGCCGCCCCAAGCGAGTCGTGATCAAGGCAATGGGGGAGTGATGGCCGGACCCGCGCCGGGTGCGGCGGCGACGACGCTCGCGGAGCGATTGCGGGTCCAGTCGAGGGAGTGCTCTCGGCTCGGCTCCGAGCTCTACGCTGGTCTTCTCGCCCGTGCCGCGGAGGACGTGGAGGTGGGCGGCCCCGTTCGGGATCTCCTCGACGGTCATCAGGACGACCCCGCCTGCTCGGCCCTGGCGCTGCGCCTGATGGGCGCGGTCCACCGGCTGGTCCTCGAAGGGGAGCTTCCCGACCTCGCCGGGCGCTACGGCGACTCCCAGGCGGATCCCATCGCGACCTGGCGAGCTTTCTCCGCTGCCCTCGCCACCCAGGCCGAGGCTCTGCGGCGGCTGATCGAGCGGCCTGTCCAGACCAACGAGGTCGGCCGCTGCGCCGCTCTGCTGCCGGGGTTCCTGGCCGTCGCCGAGAGCACGGGGCTGCCCCTG
The DNA here is from genome assembly GCA_036262475.1 of Solirubrobacterales bacterium. Classification (GTDB taxonomy): domain Bacteria; phylum Actinomycetota; class Thermoleophilia; order Solirubrobacterales; family 70-9; genus VAYN01. The sequence continues at coordinate 3,489 of DATAIY010000267.1, read as the reverse complement.
CGGCTACTCGAGCTGGGTTCGAGCGCCGGTCTCAACCTGCGCTGGGACCGCTACCGCTACGAGGCGGCCGGCTTCGGCTTCGGCCCAACCGACTCACCGCTGACGATCGCCTTTGGACTTGCGGGCGAACCACCGCCTGCGAGCGCCGCCGCCATCGTCGAGCGACGGGGTTGCGATCCCTCACCGATCGATCCGGTCAGCGAGCAGGGGAGGCTGACCCTCCTCTCCTACGTCTGGGCCGACCAGCCGGTTCGCGCCGCGCGCACCCGTGCCGCCCTCGAGCTCGCCGCCTCGGCCCCAGCCCCTGTCGATCCGGCAAGCGCCACCGAGTGGCTGCCGGGGCGCCTGGTAGAAGAGAAGCGCGGTATCGCCACCGTCGTCTTTCACTCGATCGTCATGCAGTACCTGCCGGAGGAGGAGCGAGAGGCCATCGCGGCGCTGATACGCGACGCCGGGGACAGAGCTGGCGAGCTCGCGCCCCTTGCCTGGCTGCGGATGGAGCCGGCGGGAAAGCGCGCCGACATCCGCTTGACGATCTGGCCGGGTGGGGAGGAGCGCCGCATTGCGCGAGCCGGGTATCACGGCGATCCGGTCGAGCTGCTCTAGTGCATCAGCAACCGCTTACGTAAGTATCTGCTTAAATAAGGTGGGATGGCGACCAAGCTGAAAGAGGAGGATGCGGTCGACCTCGTGGCGCGGGCGATCGCCGCGCCGCGGCGTCGCCAGATCCTGGCGATGGTCCGCGAGAGCGAGATGAGCGCCGGTGAGATCGCCGCCCAGTTCGACATCTCGCGCCCGGCGATCTCCCAGCACCTGACGGTGCTCCGCGGGGCCGGGCTGCTGAGCGAGCGGCGAGAGGGGACGAGCCGCCTGTACCGGGCGCGGCCCGAGGGGCTGGCCGGGCTTCGCGACTTCATGAATGGGTTCTGGACCGATCGTCTCGAGCGGCTGAAGCTGGCCGCCGAGCTGGAGCAGCAGAGGAGGAACAAACGTGGCAAACGCAAAGACGGTGGACGCGGTCGAGGTAGAGGTTCGGATCGCCGCAAGCCCTGAGACGGTCTTCGACTTCTTCACCGACCCCGACCGGATGATCCAGTGGATGGGTCGGTCGGCGCAGCTGGACCCCCGGCCCGGTGGCGCCTTTCGCTGCGACATCAACGGCGACGCGATCGCCGCCGGCGAGTACGTCGCCCTCGATCGTCCCAATCGGGTCGTATTCAGCTGGGGCTGGGAGGGTGAGGACGCGGTCACTCCAATCGGGTCGAGCACGGTTGAGGTGCTCCTCGCGGCCGACGGCGACGGCACCCACCTGCGGCTGATCCACAGTGACCTGCCGAGCGTCGAGTCCGCGGCGAAACACGGGCACGGGTGGCACCACTACCTGGACCGCCTCGAGGCCGCCGCCACCGGCGAGGACCCGGGCCCCGACGAGTTCACCCAGGCGGAGCCCGACCAAGACTGACAAGCGAGACGACGAAAGGAACGACGATGGGCAATCCGACGATGTGGTTCGAAGTGGCGGCGAGGGACCGCGAGGGCATGAAGGGCTTCTACTCCAGCCTCTTTGACTGGAAACTGAACGACATGGAGGCGATGCCGTACACCGGCGTTGACACCGGCGGCGAGGGGATCCCGGGCGGGATCGGCCAGGCCCCGGAGGGCAACGACGGTCATGTCACCTTCTACGTGCAAGTCGACGACGTCGAGGCCGGGCTGGCGAAGGCCGAGTCGCTGGGCGCGACCCGGGTGATGGGCCCGATGGACATCCCCAGCGGCAAGATCGGCCTCTTCGCCGATCCCGAGGGCCACACCATCGGCCTGATGAACATGAGCCAGACCGGCTGACGAAGTTCGGTCAAGATGGCCGGGTGGAGAACCTGGCGACATTGCTCGAGGGGGATTTTATCGCCCTCGAGCCGCTCGACGAGTCGCACGCCGAGGATCTCTGGCGTGCGACTCAGGCGCCGGAGATCTGGCACTGGCTGGCCCATATCGGCGCCAGCCGCGAGCGCTTCGACGCGTGGCTCCGGCAGGCACTGGAGGCGAACGCCGCGGGCCGCGAGGGAGCGTTCGCCACCCGCCAGCGCCGCGGCGGCACGATCGTCGGCAGTACCCGCTACCTGAATGTGCGCCCCGCCGAGCTGGTGGTCGAGATCGGCTGGACCTGGCTCAACCCCGCCGTCTGGGGCACCGGCGTCAACGTCGAGGCGAAGCTGCTGATGCTCGACCACGCCTTCGAAACCCTCGGCTGCGTCCGGGTCGAGCTCAAGACCGATGCCCGCAACGAGCGCTCCCGCGCCGCGATCGCCGCGCTCCCGGCCCAGTTTGAGGGCGTCCTGCGAAAGCACATGATCGTGCCCGACGTCGGCGTCCGTGACACGGCCTACTTCAGCGTCATCGACGACGAGTGGCCCGAGGTTCGCGCCAACCCCTGGCGACGACTGGGTCGGCCCTAGCTCAGTCCTCGTCGTCGCGGTGGGAGCGGTCGGCCACGTGGGCGACCTGTTCAGCCCGCTGGCGGACTTCTTCGGTCGCCTCACGGGTCGCGGCGAAGGCCTCCTCGCGGGCGGCGGCGACACCCTCGCTCGGCTTGCCGCCGACGATGTCGCGGAAGGCGTCCTTGAGGCGGTCGGTGCGGCGATCGGGTGGGAATCGCCCTTCGGCCTTCGCCTGCTTCTTCGGTCTGCGCTCGCCGTAGCGCCGCCGCGCCCAGGCCGAGTTCGGCTTGCCGATCCGGCAGGCGCCATAGAGGGCGACGGGAAAGACGAAGAAGCCGATGATCCCGTGCAGGCGACGGCCCTTGAGAAAGCAGATCGCGACGACCAGGAAGAGCAGCACGCCGGAGGCGATCACCGCGGCGACGTCTTCGGATTCGGAGCCGAGGTCGAGTGGGTTGACGCCAAGGACGACCAGCCCCATCGCCGCGGCGGCGATCACGGTTGCGTCGATCGAGCTGCGCCCCTCCTCCGCCCAGTAGACGTCGTCCAGGTAGACCCAGAGCGCGAACTCGTCGATCGTCAGCCCGGCGCCGACGCCGAAGAGGAAGCCGCAGATCTCGGCGTAGGGACTCTCCCCGTGGGCGGCGAAGCCGAGGGTGCCGGCGATCATCATCGTCACGATCCCGAAGACCAGGTGGTGCAGGTGGACGCCGCTGTCGCTGACGATGCTGCCCGGCCACCAGGGCACCTTCGGGCTCCGCATCAGCCGGGTGCTCATGCGGATGAAGGCGAAGGAGAGGATGAACCCGACCAGGACCAGGAACACGCCCTGACGTTCGTGGGCGAGGATGTGTTCGTTCCAGAAGTCGGAGACGAACGACGCGTAGATCATGCGGGGGAGGGCGCTGGGGTCGGGACCGGATCGACCCGCGGGCCGGTGCCGTCCTTCTCGGCGATCAGGTCGACGCAGAGCAGAACGGCGGCGATCGCAAAGACCGGGCTGAGGAAGATGTTGGCGACGGACTCGGCCAGCCAGCCGGCCACCAGGGTG
>DATAIY010000266.1:0-6892 GCA_036262475.1 Solirubrobacterales bacterium | reverse complement strand
CCTCGGCGGCCTCGGCGGGGGTGAGCGGGTCGGTGGCGAAGGTCTTGCGGCGGACTATCTCTCGCACCTCCGGCGCTCGCGGGAAGTAGTCAGGACGGTCGGTGGCAAAGCTGGAATGCCGCCACTCGCCCGCCTTGCGCTCGGTCGGACGGCGGGCCTGTTCGGTGCGACGGTCGACGAAGCTCCGCAGCTGCCGCTCGAGCCGCTGAGTGAGGCTGTTAACCGCCGCGATCGGATCGAGGTCGGCGACCTTCGCCCGGATCACCGGGCCATTCAGGTCGATCTCGCCCTCGGCCCGGGCGGAGCGCTCGATCCGCGGGTTCGCTTCCTGGACGAGCACCACTCGAGCACCGAGAACCGGGATGTCGACGAGTCGGTCCAGCGCCCCGACCTTCTCCTCCACATGCACGCGCGCCTCACCCGGGACGTCGCCTCTCATCGTCACGTCTACCTGAATCATCCCTCCGACTGCCTCCTTACCTCGTCGCTGCTCAGCCTCGCCAGGATCGAGCAGAGGCTCGGCGGCCGATCGCCATAGTATCGGCCGCCGGATGGCACCACACGGGTCGCTCTCCATCAGCGACGGGGACATCCTTGCGGCGGCCAGGGGCCCAGGCAGCTCGTGCACAGGCAGACTCACGGGTAGATGGCCGGCCGCTGCTCCTCAAGCCTCATCGGTCCCAACTCTACGCCCGAACCCCGCCGCGGCAGCACAAGTGCCCGCCCAGGCGCTCACCTGGCTGCACCGCTATCCGCGTCCCTATTCGCCACGCCTCCTTTCGCGTGAGGCTGTCGCGCAAAGCGTGCCGATCCGGGCTGTCGGCGCTGAACCCGGCGCGATCTGAAAACGGCAAGGGTGTGAAGACCCCCGATCAGGCTGTTGTGGTCGCCAAGGAGTACCGGTGGAGCTTCAGAAGGTTGTGAGTGGCTTGTGGGGTGCGTAAACCCGATCTCGGGGGGTTGGAGGAGCTCTCAATTCGCCCATCTGCCAAGGTCGCCTGCCCGTCATCGAGCCGAGGAGGGCATTGTTGCTCCTGTCGTTCCTTTATCTCGCGCTGCGCAAGATCGTCGAGCTCATCTCCCTGCGTCCTCGCACCTCCCAGTTCAAGGAGCTCGAGATCGTGGCGAAGCACGACGATCTCAAGCTCTTTGTACTCGGCGGAGCGCTACCAGCTCGATCAGCCTGCGCAACGCGAGGTACAGAAACGACATAAGCAACGGCGGCTCCTCGGCTCGACGACGAGCGCGCCACATTAGGCAGATGGACGACTGGAGGCCTACGGGCGCCTGCGACCGGGTTTACGCACCCCACAGGGTTCGAGCGCGTCAGGTGGACGCCTACCTTTCGGGGTCTCTCTCTGCAGGTCAGACTTCGAGCTTGACTGGGACCTCATACATCTCCACCGAGGCGCGATTGCCCATCCCACCCGGTTCCGGCGGATCCATCGCGTTCAACGTCGCATCTCCCTTCTTCAAATCCTCCTCGGTCTCGAAGAGACTGATCGCCACGACCTTGCCCTGATCCGGCTGGTGGAGGATCAGGAGGCCGGTCGCTGGGAGACCCTCGGGTGGACCAGATTTCGACTCCTGGTCGATCTGCTCGATCATTCTCCGGACCTGACCAGGATCGCCGCCCTCGAACGTCGCCGCTCGATTCGCGAGGCGGGGACGCTCGAGGCTGTGACTGCGCCGGGCGTGAAATAGGTCGAGACGGCTGAGGTCTCAGCCAAGAAAGATACGGGGAACACGAGACGAAAGCGTCTGGTTTTGTTGGGGGGTGGGAGAGGACGAGGTACCCCGTGCTCACCGGGGGAACGCTCTTCCAGGATGAGGGGCCAAGCTGGGAACAGCCTGAGCCTGTAAGTTCGCCGCCCACGAGCTACGACAAGAGAGGCCGATGATGCCAAGGTTCGTCTACGACGCAGCGCAGGTGCGGATCCTCCAGCGAGAGGGCCAGGTCGTCCCGGTTTCCGCGGTCGACTGGAGCGACCAGACGGGAGTATTGGGCGAAGATCCAGTCGAGGGGTTTGCGATCGTGCCCAGCAACAGGGTTGCGATCCACGAAAACGAACCCTTCAGCAGCGAGGATGCGGCTCGGACTGAGTTGCGAGAGATCCGCGAATGGCCCGAGCCGTCTGACCAAGACGCTGCCGATGCGATCCCGTGGCCACAGCCAGCTGACTGATCGTCGACTGAGGCCCACGATCTCGAAGACCATCCGGGCGCCGCGGTAGAGCAGCTCATCGTTCAGGGCCTGGTCAAGCTTTGTTCCGGAGCGGCGGCTGGGTGGCCAGCAGGATTCAGTCACCTCGACCGATCTCGCGCCCGGCTGCGGTCAGCGCCTCGAACGTCGTCGCCTCGCGAATCGAGCGGATCGGCAGGCCTCCAATCAGGCGGCGATCGAGCTGGTCGCGGCCGACGACGACGTGGAGTCCTTTGCCGGCCCGAGCGCAGATCTCGGCGATCGACCCCAGCACCTTGCCTTCCAGGCTCTGCTCATCGATCGCCCCCTCACCGGTGATCGCCGCGTCGGCTTCGCCGAGGCGTCGCTCGAAGTCGACGAGTCCGAGAACGTGGCTGGCGCCGGGTCGCAGCCCTGCGTCGAACGCCGCCCAGAGGCCGCCCGAGAGCCCGCCTGCGCAGCCGGTCATCGGGATTCCGCGGGGGTCGTGGGGGAGCTCGGAGGCGAGGAGCTCGAGGTGTCGGGAAAGGCGCTCGACAGCCTCGGAGTCGGCACCCTTCTGCGGCGCGAAGACGCGGGCGGCGTCCTCGAACGGGGTGCGAACGTCGCAGAGGACCTCGATCCGGGAGCCGCGCAGGCCGCCGCGGGCTTGGAGCACCTCGATCGCACCCAGCCCGCCATCGGTGGTGGCGCTGCCGCCGGCGGCGACGAGGACGGTCAGGGCGCCGGCATCTATCGCTGCGCCGATCAGTTCGCCGGTGCCGGCGGTGCTGGCCCTCTCCGCATCGCGCTCCCCCACCGCCAGGAGCGGCAGGCCGGAGGCCGCGGCGGTGTCGAGGACCGCCGTGGCGCCGTCGGCAAGCAGGGCGAACTCGGCCTCGATCGCACAGCCGAGCGGGTCGTGCACGGTGGCGCGGTGAACGCTTCCGCCGAGAGCGGCGAGTATCGCCTCCATCGTCCCCTCGCCGCCGTCGGCGACCGGGCAGACGTCGGCCTCGGCGCCCTCCGAGGTGAGCCCGCTGGCGATCGCGCGGGCTACGTCGGCAGCGCCGAAGGTTCCCTTGAACGAGTCCGGTGCGACCAGGAAGCGGCGAGGGGGCTCGGGGTCGCGCTCCATCTCCGCCTTGAGTCCTGACTGCCTATGGTCGTGGCTTCGCAATCAATGACCCGGAAGTTCGCGACTCACCAGCGCCCGCAGGTAATGCCGATCGCGAATCAGGTCGCGATGACCTCGAACCCAGGCGGTGATGTAGCGCCGGGCGTCAGACGACGTCCGAAAATAGAGCTTTGCGCCTGCCGCGAAGCCGATGAACTCGTAGGAGAGGGCCCGCCCGAGATCGGGGTTGGCAAAGAGCGCGTCGAACAGGTTCGTGTAGATGTGAAAGGCCTGCTTATCCGCGCCGTAGAACTGGTGCTCGGAATCGTGTGTGGGGCGGGCTGAGGGGGCGAAGTCCAGATGCAGACCATGGCTTCTCCACAGCGCGCCGATGAAGATGTCATCAGAGCTGTGCAGTCGCTCGTTCCAGGGGAGGGTGAGACCCAACTCGCGGGGATAGGCGAAGAGAGCGGAGACCAGAAGGCTCGGAGCCTCGCCGTCGTTGGCGAAGCGTCCGAAGCCGATTCGACGCATCACGACCGGACGGGAGTAGACCCCGTCCCTGGCGATGCTCCCCGCGACCGTGCAGGGCTTTGACACTCTTCATAGCGCTCGATCAACTCTTCGATGGCGTCGGATTCGACTCGGATGTCGTCGTCGACGCCGATCAGGACATCTCCACTCGCAAGCTTAATGCAGACATTGCGGGCTGCCCCAACGGTGTCACCGAAATGACGCTGGAGCGAGGCGAACCGATGTTCGGAGCAGATCTTCAGAGCTTCGCTGTGACGCTCGTCGTCGCTCGAGTCACAGACCAGATCCGGCAGTTCCAAGCCTTTTCTGGCCCCGGTGACGGCGGCCAGGCAGCGCCCGAGCTTGGCGGGTCGATTTTTCGTCGGAATAACGATTTCGAAGCTGGCGGGCGACTCGCTCATCTGCCGCTCCCATGATATTTGGGTCGGCCGTTAGAGCTCGCGTCCTTCTGCTGTGAGTTCTCCAAGGTTGCGAGCGCGGTACGGCGGGGCGGACAGGGGCTTCGGTTAGCTTCGACCCATGGATGCCTCCGGCAGCGGCGAGGACCCGCTGGGCCTTCGTCCCCTGAAGGAGATCACCCTCGGCGAGCGGGTGATCGACCCCGAGCAGATCCCGTGGGTTCCCTACACGGACACGATCTGGGTCAAACCACTGCGGCTCAACCGCAAGACCGGCCTCTGGGCAAACCTGACGAAAGTCGAGGGCGGCGGGCAGGTCAACCGCCACTACCACGTCAACGCGGTCACCGGTTTCGTATTGGAGGGCAGCTGGTATTACGCCGAGCGCGACTGGGTCGCCCGGGCGGGAATGATGGTCTGGGAGCCGCCGGGGGACATCCACACGCTGATGACCAACGACGAGGGCACGATCACCCTCTTCCAGCTCGAGGGCGCGCTGCTCTACGTCGACGAGCAGGACAATGTCGTCGGCTTCGATGACGTCCTCAACCACACCAAGACCTACCACGACTTCTGCCGGTCCGAGGGCATCGAGCCCCTCGACCTCGACTACTAGCTCGGCGCCGTGAACGGGGCGGAGCTGTTCGAGCGAGCCGCCCGTGAGCGGCCGGACGACCCCGCGCTTTTCTACTTCGACACCGCGATCGGGTTCCGCGAGGCGGCCGAGCAGGCTCACGGGCTGGCCGTGTCGCTGCGGGACGAGCTCGGACTGCGGCCGGGCGACCGGGTCGCGCTGATGCTCCAGAACGTCCCCCAGCTCCCGATCGCGGTGCACGCGGTCTGGCTCTGCGGCGGCGTCATCACCACCGTCAACCCGATGAACAAGGAGCGCGAGCTGCGCCACCAGCTGACCGACTCGGGCGCCCGGGTGGCGATCTGCCTCGAGTCGCTGTTCGCGGTGGTCGAGGCGGCGCGGGAGGGCACCGAGGTCGAGCACGTGCTGACGGTGTCCGAGCTCGACATGCTCGAGGAGATCCCGGCGGCGCTCGCCGGGCACGCGCGGGTTGCCTGCGCTGGGGCGATCCCGTTCGCGAGCCTCCTCGGCGCGGCGCCTGGGCGGTTCGATCCCGTCGACGTCTCACCCGACTCGCCGGCGCTTCTGACCTACACCTCGGGGACCACCGGAGTCCCCAAGGGGGCGATCAACACGCACCGAAACATCGTCCACACGGCCGGGGCGATGACCAGTTGGGGATCGCTCGGTCCCGGCGACGTCACCGTCGCGATGGCGCCGCTGTTCCACATCACCGGGCTGGTCTGCCACATGTCGACGGCGCGCCTGAGCACGACTCCGCTGATCCTGCTCTACCGCTTCGACGCCGGCGAGATCCTGCGCCTGATCGAGCGCTGGCGCGGCACCTACGTGATCGGCCCGCTGACCGCCTTCTTGGCGATGCTCGACCACCCGAGCTTCGCCGAGCGCGACCTCTCCTCGCTGGCCAAGGTGGCGAGCGGCGGCGCCCCGGTCTACGCCGCCGTCGTCGAGCGCTGGGAGCGCGCGACCGGCACCTACCTCCACAACACCTACGGGCTGACCGAGACCGCGGCGCCCTCCCACATGGTCCCGAGGGGGCGGCGGTCGGCGGTCGATCCCGACAGCGGGGCGCTCTCGGTCGGGATCCCGATCGAGGGCAACGAATCGCGGCTGGTCTCGGTCGAGGACGGGAGCGAGGTGGCCGCCGGTGAGGAGGGGGAGATCCTCACCCGCGGGCCGGGGGTCACGCCGGGCTACTGGAACCGGCGGCAGGAGAGCGAAGCGGCAATCGTCGACGGCTGGCTGCACACCGGCGACGTCGGCAAGCGCGACGTCGACGGCTGGTACTACCTCGTGGACCGCATCAAGGACATGATCAACGTCTCCGGCTACAAGGTCTGGCCGCGCGAGGTCGAGGACGTCCTCTACCAGCATCCGGCCCTGGTCGAGGCCGCCGTCGTCGGTGCCCCGGACGACTACCGGGGCGAATCCCCGGTCGCCTATGTCGTCCTGCGCGAGGGCGCGGCGGCGACTCCGGAGGAGCTGATCGCCCACTGCCGCGAGCTGCTCGCCGTCTACAAGGCCCCGCGCCGCGTCGTCTTCGTCGGGGAGATCCCCAAGACCCTCACCGGCAAGGCGCGGCGCCGTGAGCTGCGAGAGCGCGAGCGCGATCCCGGCTGAGCAGGTCCCACGAGGGTCGCGGCGCGCGAGCGCGCCGGCTGCTTCGAGTCGAGGCCCGCGGCCTGCGCCGGTCGCGCTCCAGCCGCGCAGCCGGCCAGGACCATCGTCGCCCAGCCGATCGCCAGCAGCGTCCCGGCTCGCTTGCCGGTCCGGCCCCTCCTCTTGGCTGTGCGCCTCTGGCTGGCGATGAACCAGGCCGCCCCGGCCAGCGTCAGCGCCCACGCCACCCAGAAGTTGAGCCGCTGACCGACGATGTGGTGAGCGGGATCGACTCGCAGCGACTCCTCGAAGATCCGAAACGCCGAGTAGCCGGTGACGTAGAGGGCGAAGAGGCCGGGCGGCCTGATCCGGCGGTGGTGACCGAGCCAGACAAGGAACGCGGCGAGGCCGAGGTTCCAGGTCATCTCGTAGAGGAAGGTGGGGTGGAAGGTGGCGAAGGCCTCGTAACCCGCGGGTCGGTGGGCGGG
>DATAIY010000265.1:0-2237 GCA_036262475.1 Solirubrobacterales bacterium | reverse complement strand
CACATGGGTCTACGACGGTCTGATGCTCGGTGCGGCCGCCTTATGTCTCGCTCGCGCGCTGCTAGTCAAGCGCGAGCGTTCCGTTTGGGCGGTCGTGGCGTTTGGTTTGACCATCTGGACGGCCGGGGAAATCTACTACTCGCTGGCCTTCGCGGGGGCAGAAACGGTGCCGATCCCCTCGGTCGCCGACGCTTGTTACCTGGCCTTCTATCCGATCACCTACCTGGGCCTCATCATGCTGGTTCGCATCCGTTTCGGCGCTGTCTCCGGCGCACAGTGGCTCGACGGAGTGATCGTGGGTTCGGCCGTCGCAGCGGTTGCCGCGGCGCTCGCGGTGGAGCCGATCGTGGCCGCCAGCACGGAAGGCAGCACGCTCGCGGTGGCCACCAACCTGGCCTATCCGATCGGCGACCTGGCTCTTCTAACGCTCGTGGTCACGGCATCCGCCGTCTCGGGCTGGCGACCCGGACTCAGCTGGGTCACGCTCGGCACCGGCTTCGCTGTCCTCTCGATGTCCGACGGGCTCTTCCTGCTGCAATCCGCTCAGGAAACGTATGTGGAAGGCGGTCTCCTGGACGCCGCGTGGCCGCTCGGGGCGCTGCTGCTCGCGGCGGCCGCCTGGCTTCCTCCCGATCCGAAGCGGCTTGCAGAGCCCCGTGCCCTCAGGATGGCGATCATCCCAGCGTTGGCTGCGCTGATAGCGATCGGCATGCTGTTCTCCGAACGCTTCGCCCCCGTTCCGGCTCTAGCCTCGGTGCTTTCGATGGTGACGCTGCTGTGCGTGGTCCTTCGCATGACGCTGTCCTTTCGCGAGGGCCAGGCAAACCTGGAGTCGAGCATGCGTGCGGCATCCACCGACGCCCTCACCGGCCTGGGCAACCGGCGCCGTCTCATGACCGATCTCGAGTCTGCCGCGGCGCACGCACCCGAATCCGGGAAGCTGCTTTTGTTCGTCCTCTTCGACCTCGATGGCTTCAAGGCATACAACGACGCCTTCGGCCACCCTGCGGGGGATGCCCTCCTGACCCGTCTTGGGAGCCGTCTGGCGGCCTTCGCCGGCGCCCAGGGCGCGGCCTACCGCCAGGGCGGTGATGAGTTCTGCCTGCTGGCCCAAGCCACCGCCGCCGAAGTGGACGCCCTGGTGGGCGGCGGGGCGGCGGCACTTTCGGAGCGGGGAGACGGCTTCGCGGTCACCGCATCGTATGGCAGCGTTCTGCTCCCCTCCGAGGCATCGTCCTCGGAGGCCGCGCTGCAGCTTGCCGATCAGCGGATGTACGCGAACAAGAGTCGGGACCGAGCGTCGGCTGGAACGCAGTCCCGCGATGTCCTGATGACGGCCCTTCGCGAGAGGGCGCCGGACCTCCACGCCCACATGACCGATGTGGCTGCGCTCGCGGTACGGGTTGCCGAGGAGCTGAAGGTGACCGCTGAGCAACGGGACGAGACCGTCCGCGCGGCCCAACTCCACGACACGGGCAAGATGGCAATCCCCGACGCGTTGCTGAACAAGCCGGCACCTCTCGACGACCAGGAGTGGGATTTCATGCGCAGGCATACTCTCATCGGCGAGAGGATCATCGCCTCGGCGCCCGCGCTCGTGCCGGTCGCCCGTCTGGTGCGTTCGAGCCACGAGCGCTGGGACGGACAGGGCTATCCCGATGGGCTCCACGGAGAGGAGATCCCGCTGGGATCCCGCATCGTTGCCGTATGCGACGCCTACGAGGCGATGATCGCCGACCGCCCATACGGCCAGCGGTTGTCGCCGACCGAGGCCTTGGAGGAGCTCGTCAGCTGTGCAGGCACACAATTCGACCCCAGCGTCGTCTCCGCATTCATGGCTGTGGCTGTGGAGGCAGCCGCTTCTCCCCTAGCAACCTGACATCAGATGCTGCGATGAGTTGCATCGACATAGAACGGCGCGCGGCCCAATTTAGAATGGAGGGCGATTGCTTCCGGAGACCGGAGCCTTAGCCGTGAGACAGGCACCGCACTCGCCTTTTACGCCACGCGGGAGCCTTCGGAAGAGTTCCCCGGTGGGGCCTGGACGATCTACGCCGGTCGTGACCGCAAACACGGCTCGAACTCGTTATTCCTAGGCTTCCGAGCGGCAGCGCAACCGCCCCGGGAGGAATGAAGGGGTAGAAAGCTTTCAATCCCAGGCGTCGCTGAGCCCTTCGGAACCCCGTTTTCCCGGTTCAAGACCGGGTGCCTTAAGCCCGGCAAATCGCCCGTAATCT
>DATAIY010000264.1:0-6091 GCA_036262475.1 Solirubrobacterales bacterium | reverse complement strand
TCCGACAGCCTTAAAGAGCCCCCGACTCCGCATGGCAAGCGAGATCGAGGGCGATCAGGAGGCTGCTATTCGGGGTAACTTCGGTTTAGGGCGACCTCGCTATCGTTCTCTGGTGGCAACAAGAATCAAAGGTCCGCTCTTCGCCTGCCTCAGCTGCGTCGGCGCGCTGATCCTACTGATGCTCGTCGCCTACAAGCTCGGGCTCGTGGAGCGGCTCGACGCCTCGCTGCTGGTGAGGGTCTCCTCATCGCCCCGAACCGAAGCGAACACACTCGCCTTCGGCCTCGCCCACCTCGGTGATCCCCTGCCCATGGCAGTGATGCTGCTGGCCATCTCCGGTCTGGCCTACCGGGTGGGACGCAGGCACGAGGCTCTCGCCGCCGTCGCGGTCGTCGCCGGCGCCAACGTCACGACCCAGGTGCTGAAGGTGGTCCTAGCCCACCCTCGCTACCAGGCCTATCTCGGGTCCCCCCAGCCCACCTCCACCGCGTTTCCGAGCGGCCATGCCACCGCCGCGGCCTCGATCGCGGTGGCGCTGTTGATCGTCGCGCCGGGGCGGTTGCGGCTTCTCGCCGGCGCTGTGGGCGCGGTCATACTCGCAGTCGTCGGAACCTCGGTCGTCGTCATCGAGTGGCACTACCCGAGCGACGTCCTCGGCGGTATGTTCGTCGCGGCGGGATGGGGCTTCGCGGCGCTGGCGGCCCTCCGCCTCGCCGCGCCCCGCGATCCCTCACCGGAGCTTCAGCCTTCCAGCCGCTTCGCCATCTCGGTGAAGTAGTCGAGCGTCTCCGGGTTGACCAGCGAGTCGCGGCTGACCGCCTTCTCGACCTCTGCTCCCATCAGAATCCGTTTCACCGGCACCTCCAGCACCTTGCCGCTGAGGGTGCGGGGGACCTCTGAGATGACGAAGACCTCGTCGGGAACGTGGCGCGGGGAGCACTGTTCCCTGACCCTGCGGACGATCTCCTTCTTCAAGCCGTCATCCATCTCGGCCCCCTCGCGCAGGACGACGAACAGCGGCATCCAGCCCTCGGTGCCGGCCTTGGGGATGTCGATCACCAGCGCGTCGAGGATCTGCTCGACCGAGAGCACCGCCCGGTAGATCTCGGAGGTCCCCATGCGGATTCCGCCGCGGTTGATGGTCGAGTCGGAGCGCCCGTAGATCACCGCGGTGCCGCGGGGGGTGATTTCGATCCAGTCGCCGTGGCGCCAGGTGCCCGGGAACATCTCGAAGTAGCTCTCGCGGTAGCGAGCGCCCCCCTCATCGCCCCAGAAGTACAGCGGCATCGAGGGCATCGGCTCAGTGATGACCAGCTCCCCGACCTCGCCGATCACGGAGTTGCCGCCCTCGTCCCAGGCCTCGATCGCCGCCCCCAGCGCCCGAGCCTGCAGCTCACCGCGGTAGACGGGCAGCACCGAGACCCCACCGACGAATGCGGTGCAGAGGTCGGTGCCGCCGCTGGTCGAGAACAGCCAGGTGTCTTTGCCGAGGTGCTCGTAAACCCAGTCGAAGCCCTCGGCCGCAAGCGGGGAGCCAGTCGAGCCGACTGAGTTGAGGGCCGAGAGATCGCGTCCGTCCCCAGGCTCGATCCCGGCCTTCATGCAGGCGGCGATATAGGAGGCGCTGGTGCCGAACATTGTTATCCGAGCCTGCTCCGCCAGCTGCCAGAGAGCACCCAGGTCCGGGTAGCCGGGGTTGCCGTCATAGAGCACGATCGCGGCCTTGGTCAGGAGGCCCGAGACGAGAAAGTTCCACATCATCCAGCCGGTGGTGGTGAACCAGAAGAGGCGATCGCCTGGGTGGGCATCGACGTGGAGGTGGAGCTTCTTCAGGTGCTCGAGCAGGATCCCGCCCTGGCCCTGGACGATCGCCTTCGGCAACCCGGTGGTGCCCGAGGAGTAGAGGATCCAGAGGGGGTGGGAGAAGGGGACCCGCTCGAAGCCCAGCTCGGCGCCCTCGTGCTCGGTCAGGACCTCATCCCACCTCTTCACGTCCGCGAGGGGGGAGAGCTCCGGGTCCGGGTCGAGGTAGGGAATGACGACCGTCGCCTGCAGGCTCGGCATCGCCTCCTGCAGCTGGGCGATCGTCTCGGTGCGGGCGAAGTCCTTGCCGCCGTAGCGGTATCCATCGACGGCGAAGAGCACCTTGGGCTCGATCTGGGCGAAGCGGTCGATCACGCTGGCGGGGCCGAAGTCCGGTGAGCAGGAGGACCACACCGCGCCAATCGAGGCGCTGGCCAGGAAGGCGACGATCGCCTCCGGGATGTTGGCGACGTAGGCGACCACGCGATCGCCTCGCTCGACCCCGACCGCCTTCAGCGCGGCCGCCACGGCCGCCACCTGCCCGCGCAGCTCGCCCCAGCTCAGTTCTTCCAGGCTCCGCAGCTCGGAGGCCTGGAGGATCGCCACCTCGTCGTCCTCTTTGCCGGCGAAGACGTGCTCGGCGTAGTTCAGCGCGGTGTTGGGGAACCACTCGGCGCCGGGCATCTGGCGGGAGGCGAGGACCGGGGCGGGGTCGCCGTCTGCCTGGACTTCAAAGAAGTCCCAGAGCGAGGCCCAGAAGCCGTCCAGGTCAGAGACGGACCACTGCCAGAGCTCCCCATAGCCGGTGAAGGCGAGGCCTCGCTCGGACTCCAGCCAGCGCATGTATTCGGTCAGGCGGGAGCGCTCGATCAGGTCCGCCGAGGGGTGCCAGAGGGGCGCGTTCGCCGTTGCGCTCATCGGCGCCGAGGTGAATCGGGGCGGTCCACGGGCATCCGGCGGCGCAGTCTAGTTCGGCGCTGGCGAGGCCGCGCTCCGACTCAGAACGAGCCCCCCCGAGCGGGCGGTCTATCTTTCTCCCGGCGCCGGAGTGGCGGAATTGGCATACGCGATCGGCTCAAAATCGATTGCCCTTGCGGGCTTGTGGGTTCGAGTCCCACCTCCGGCATAGCCGCGGCGATCGCGGCATCGACCTGCTCAGGCGGGCTGGGGGGCGCCGCTTTCGGGCGCGGCACCGGCCCCGTAGTCCTCACCGGAGCCGATCGGGCGCTCCTCCTCGACGTGCCACTCCTGATTGAAGCCGTAGATGGCGACGGCGATGAGGACGATCTGCAGCAGGCCAAGGATCACCACCAGAAGGCCGATCAGCGAGGAGGGGAGGAGGGCTTCGTCGAAGCCGGCCTTGTCGCGGGAGAACCAGCTGTTGGCCCCGATCGCGCAGAAGATCGCCAGGATCATCGAGAGCGCGGCGGCGACTGGCAGGATGCCGCGACTCCAGCGGGAGACGAGGAAGCCGAAGAAGGCGTAGAGGATCGCGTAGATCGCGCAGACCGCTCCCATGGAGCCGCCGCCCTTCAACAGTGGCCAGCCGCCGATGGTGATCACGGCGGCAAGTGCGGCGGTCGCGAGCAGCAGCAGGACGATCACGAACCTCGTCGTCGCCGACTCGGGCTTCTCCCGATTCGGCCGCCACAGTTCGTACCCCGGCCTCACCTCTCCAACCGCCATGGCATCGATCATAGAATCTGTCAGCGACGACGCGGCATTGGTTGCGCGTTAAGCCCCGATCGGGGCAGCCACGCGGGCGTGGCGGAATTGGAATACGCGCCAGGTTTAGGTCCTGGTGGGCTTCGGCCCGTGGGGGTTCGAGTCCCTCCGCCCGCATCTTCTTAAGCCCCCGGAAATCGGGGGTTTCCGCTTGTCGAGCAGGACGGTCGGGAATCCTCCCTAACAGGCTCGTGCGCCAGTCGGTGCGCCGAGTCGCTTCGCTACGTCGGTCATGAAAGGGCCCGCCGCCCCTCGACGGTGCGCGACTACCGCAACCCCGCGAACGGTTCCTGCTCTCCGACTTCGGGGCCGAGAGCCCGTTGGAGGCGATCACGGCCGACCAGATCGAGGTCTACCGCCGCCACCTGCTCAGCCAAGGGAAGGTGTCGCGGCGCACCGTCCAAAAGCTGATGGTGCTGCTCCACGGTGCCCTCAAGCGGGCTGTCGCACTGCGCTGGACCCCGAGGAACCCGGCCGACGAGGTCGAGTGAGTCAACGTCGCCGTCAGCGGCGAGTTCAACGTCCTCTCGGTCGAGCAGGTCGAGGCCGTAGCGCGAGAAGCCGAAGGCATGTTCGGGGCGGCGACCATCATCGCCGCCTACACCGGCCGAGGACCGGCGAGCTACGCGCCCTGCGCTGGGGCGACGTGGACTTCGCCGCCTCGACGCTGCACGTTCGCCGCAACCTGCCCGCGGGCGGGGTGGAGGGACCCCCGAAGTCCGGCAAGGTGCGCTCGGTGCCGCTGATCGACGACGCCGCCAGGGTTCTCGACAGCCTCTCGCGCCGCGATCACTTCACCGCCCCGGATGACCGGGTGTTCGCCGGGCCGACCGGGGAGGTGCTGGGCGAGGACGCGCTGCGCGACCCGCTCTATGGGGCGATGAAGGCGGCGAAGATCGACCGCGAGGCGTTCCCGGCCGGTCCCTTCAGATTCCACGATCTGCGGCACACGTTCGACACCCTCGCCGCCGGACTGTTCGCGCTGCATGACGTGCAGGCCTACATGGGCCACGTCGACATTCAGACGACAATGCGCTACGCGCACCACGTGCCGGAAGGTCGACGCCGCTCGCCGCGTTAGCTTTACCGAGGCGCTAGATCCAGCCATGATTGACGGCCAGTCACAACGCATCCAGGAAATCCCACCCCCCGAGGCCAAGGAGCCCGGCTGGTACCCCGACCCGCTCGGAAGCACTGCCGAGCGCTACTGGGACGGTACTTGGCTGGAGCTCATCCGGGTTCCAAAGGTGAGGCTCGCCTCCGAGGTCCCTTTTCGGAGCGCCAAGAGGCCGAGGTGGGCAAGGCAGGGTCTGCGACTCCCCCTGGCCTTGATTGGCCGCCAGCCCTCCGCGCAAGCACCACGGGCTCGCGATAGGGCCGAGCAGAAGCGATTGACGGCAGCCGAGGAGAGGAAGCAGGCGTTCTTTGAGAGTCCGGCGGGGAAGGCCCGACTCTCTTTCGGCCAAAAGCACCAACTGTTCCAGTGCGAGCTGGAGTTGACGACGCGAGCGTTGGTCGTCATTCCGGGCGTCGAGGGAACCACGCCTCGGTCGACAACCGATCCAGTCGACATCCTCAACTCCGTAATTGCTGAGGGCTGGAAGTTAGTTGCAGGTTCTTTCGTCTACAACGAGATGCGTGGAGGTGCAGTCGGCTTCTACCTGTTCAAGCGCTCCAAGAAGCGTCATCGGCTAATGAACGACCCGTGGAAAGACTCAGTCGAGTAGACCTCCTGGACTATCTACCCGATCACATGGTCGCGGGAGTTCGAGTCCCTTCGCCCGTATTAAGGATCGCGAGCGCCGACCGCTCGTTACGATCCCGTCCTTGGGGGCAGTGGCCCAACTGGCTAAGGCACCGGTCTCCAAAACCGGCGATTCCAGGTTCGAGTCCTGGCTGCCCCGCTTCACGAGTTCCGCGTCTGGAGCTGCGAAAATGCAAAGGCCCTGCACAGCGCCGACTGTCAGGGCCTCTCGCGCCCAACTGCTCGAAAGCGCTCTTCGAGGACCGATGCCTGCGTTCTGCCGCCCAAGGCGAATTCCACACTGGGCCGTGCATCCGCCCGATCGCACGCCGATCGCGCAAAGGGCGCCAAGACTTCCCCTCCAGGGCCTTCAGAGCTAGATGTTGTGGCGTGCCGAAGCCGCCCAGTCGAAGCCCGGAGGGCATCGTGATTCGCCACTCGCGTAGTTGCCCTCACGCCTCGGGCGCCGATGCTTGCAGCTGTCGCCCCGGCTACCAGGCCCAGGTCTTCTCGCCCCGCGATCAGCGCACGATCCGAAAGACCTTTCGCAGCCTCGCCGAGGCCCGCGCCTGGCGGGCGGAAGCCCAACACGCCCTCCGCCGCGGCACCCTACGGGCGCCGACCCGCACCATCCTGGACGAGGCCGCAGCCCAGTGGCTTGAGTCGGCCAAGGCCGGAGTGATCAGAACCGGCGCCGGCCAGCCCTACAAGCCTTCGGCCCTGCGCGGCTATGAGGAGGCGATCGACCAGGTCCTGCCCGAGCTCGGCCACCTGCGCCTCTCGGCGATAACCCGCAACTCGATCCAGGACCTGGTCGAT